>NZ_CEEDDZ010000002.1:0-86693 GCF_979253585.1 Pseudomonas sp. AC463
ACCACACGGGCCAAGATTTCGTCGTCGGTTTTATTTGGGCTGTTGTGAGGTCGCCGGGACAGTTCGGATAAGGACTTCAAGTCGCCGTTGTGCCGGGCAATCCACTTGTCGACGGTAGGCCGGCTAACGTTAAAGCGGCGTGCCAACTGGATTTTGGTGTAGTTACCAGAAAGCCAGTCGGCGACCAGCTTGATTCTTTGATTCATGGGGGACTCTTGGTTCCAGGGCATGATCAGTTACCTCCTGATCATGCGTATTAACCTGTAAACCATGTCCCCGGTTAGAAATGTAAACGATGTCCCCGGTTTGTACCGGGGCAAGCCCCCTCCCACATTTGTTCTTTATTTGTTCTGTAGGGCCTGTTCCAGAGCGTTTTGCTGGGGAAAATCCACGGTGATTAAAGTGTGACTAAATATTGTAGGACAGTCGTGTTTATGACTGTAGGGCCCTCTTTAGGCTCTAGGCGGCCCTTGGCAAAGCTGCTACTCTCGGCGCGCTTTGTGACGTCTCGGCCTGCTTGAAAGCGCCAGATTCACCTAAAAAAAACATACACCAATAATAATCGCATCAAATGCGATGATGAATTCGCGTCGCTGACGTCGCTGAGGAGTGGGCTTCCATGAACGAAGACTTTTGGAAGGATAAGTACCCCGCCGGGATTGCTGCACAAATCAATCCAGACGAGTATCCGAATATTCAGGCGGTATTGAAGCAATCCTGCCAGCGCTTCGCCAACAAGCCGGCTTTCAGCAACCTGGGCAAGACACTCACCTACGGTGAGCTGTACGAATTGTCCGGCGCCTTCGCCGCGTACCTGCAACAGCACACCGATTTGAAGCCTGGCGACCGCGTCGCCGTGCAACTGCCCAACGTCCTCCAGTACCCGGTTGCAGTGTTCGGCGCCATCCGTGCCGGCCTGATCGTGGTCAACACCAACCCGCTGTACACCGCGCGGGAAATGGAACACCAATTCAACGACTCCGGTGCCAAGGCCCTGGTCTGCCTGGCCAACATGGCCCACCTGGCGGAAAAGGTCGTGCCCAAGACCGCCGTCAAGCATGTGATCGTCACCGAGGTCGCCGACCTGTTGCCGCCGCTCAAGCGCCTGCTGATCAACAGCGTCATCAAGTACGTGAAGAAAATGGTCCCGGCCTATCACCTGCCCAAGGCCGTCAAATTCAACGATGTGCTTGCCAAGGGGCACGGGCAACCGGTCAACGACGTCAGCCCCGCCAGCAGCGATGTGGCCGTGCTGCAATACACCGGCGGCACCACCGGCGTGGCCAAGGGCGCGATGCTCACCCACCGCAACCTGGTCGCCAACATGCTGCAGTGCAAGGCGCTGATGGGCTCCAACCTCAACGAAGGCTGCGAGATCCTGATCACGCCGCTGCCGCTGTACCACATCTACGCGTTCACCTTTCACTGCATGGCGATGATGCTGATCGGCAACCACAACATCCTGATCAGCAACCCGCGTGACTTGCCGGCGATGGTCAAGGAACTGTCGAAGTGGAAGTTCAGCGGCTTTGTCGGCCTCAACACCTTGTTTGTTGCGCTGTGCAACAACGAAGCGTTCCGCAAGCTGGATTTTTCCGCGCTGAAAGTCACCCTGTCGGGCGGCATGGCCCTGCAACTGGCGGCCGCCGAACGCTGGAAGGCCGTGACCGGTTGCGGCATCTGCGAAGGTTACGGCATGACCGAAACCAGCCCGGTGGCCACGGTGAACCCGATCCAGCATATCCAGATCGGCACCATCGGCATTCCGGTGCCGTCCACCGTGTGCAAGGTCATCGCCGACGACGGCACCGAGCTGGCGCTGGGTGAAACCGGCGAGCTGTGCGTCAAGGGCCCGCAGGTGATGAAGGGCTACTGGCAGCGCCAGGACGCCACCGACGAGATGCTCGACAGCGAAGGCTGGCTGAAGACCGGCGACATCGCGATCATCCAGCCGGACGGCTACATGCGCATTGTCGACCGCAAGAAGGACATGATCCTGGTCTCCGGCTTCAACGTGTACCCCAACGAGCTGGAAGACGTGCTGGCGGGCCTGCCGGGCGTGCTGCAATGCGCGGCCATCGGCGTACCGGACGAAAAATCCGGCGAGATCATCAAGCTGTTCATCGTGGTCAAGCCGGGCGCGACCCTCACCAAGGAACAGGTGATGGAGCATATGCGTGCCAACGTCACCGCCTACAAGGTGCCCAAGGCCGTGGAATTCCGCGATGCGTTGCCGACGACTAACGTGGGCAAGATTTTGCGCCGTGAGTTGCGCGACGAAGAACTGAAGAAACTCGGCCTCAAAAAATAACGCAATCCAATGTGGGAGCGGGCAAGCCCCCTCCCACATTTTTTCGACCGTGTTTTTACAGGGCGAATTGCGCGAAGTTGATGCCAGCCCCGGTAGGGCGCACATCCTTCAAGAACGAATCCTTATCCGCGCTCAGCTCCAGGGTAATCTCCGGCTTGCGTTTGCCTGCGTTGCGCACCACCAACCCTTCAATGTGCTCACGCAGGAACACCGTCGGCACCTTCAGGTGCAGCAGTTGGTCGGTGTCGGCGTTGTGCATCAGCAAGTGAATCCACTCGTACTGGCCCACGCCAATGCGCACCACCGGCAGGTCGAACCACCAGATGTTGCGTTTGCGGTCCAGGTCGGTGAAGTGGCAGTTGTTGACGCCGAGTACGGCACCGCCCAGTTCGGTGTTTCTGCGGGCGATGGCCTGTGCTTTATTGAGTTTCATAACCTTCCTACGGGATCTGTTATTCAGCGTTATAGCCTGAATGTGCCGGGCATTCTCGTGGGTTGGCTGCAAAACATAAAGCCAAACCTGCGGTTCGCGATGAAATGCGGGGGCAAAATAATTGAAACTCTGCCGAACGGCTCCGGGTCAATCTCTAGGTAATGACCAAAAACCTTTGATTGTTCTTTCGGAGAAATACCATGAGCAGCACATCAGACAAGGCAAAAGGCGTCGCCAACGAAGCAGTCGGTAACATCAAGCAAGGCGTCGGCAAAGTGACCGGCAACGACAAGCTGCGCGCTGAAGGTGTGATCCAGGAAAAGAAAGGCGAAGTACAGAAAGCGGTCGGCGATACCAAAGATGCGGTAAAGAAAGCCACCAAGTAACACGGCTATCGCGCAGCCTGACGGCCATCCACGGATGGCCGTTTTTGTATGAGTTGTTGCAACTAAACTTTCGAAATTGTTTCAAAGTCGCCAAATGGGCTACTTTGATGTAGAAAACGGCCCCTGAGTCGCCCACGAACTCAACCTTTTTGCGGCGAAAGGAGACGCTATGATTTTTCCGGTTCTCGATGGCCTCAAGCTCCATAAGGTGCTGGTGCGCACCGTCAAGGAATTCGTCGACGACGAGATGCCCACCTACGCCTCGGCACTGGCCTACCAGATGCTGTTTTCCTTGTTTCCCTTCCTGCTGTTCCTTATCGCCCTGATCGGTTTCCTGCACCTGCCGGACTTTTTCACCTGGCTGCGCCTGCAGTCGGAGCTGGTACTGCCGCCCCAGGCGCTGGAGCAGGTCAACCCGGTGATCGACCAGTTGCAGCAGTCCAAGGGTGGTTTGCTCTCGGTGGGTATCGTGATCGCGCTGTGGACCGCTTCGGCCGGCGTGCGCCTGATGATGAGCGCCATGAACGCCGCCTATGACGTGGTCGAAGGCCGGCCGATCTGGAAGCGTTTCCCGCTGTCGATCCTCTACACCGTCGGCATCGCCGGCATGCTGCTGGCCGCTGCCGCGCTGATGGTACTCGGCCCGCAGGTGATGGAGTGGCTGGCCGGGCAGATCGGCATGCAGGAATTCGTGGTCACCCTGTGGACCATCCTGCGCTGGCCGTTGATCGTGATTCTGCTGATGTTCGCCGTGGCCCTCATGTACTACGTGATGCCGGACGTGGAGCAGAAATTCCGCTTTATCACCCCGGGCTCGGTGCTGGCGGTGGTGGTGTGGATCGTGGCGTCCCTGGGGTTTGGCTATTACGTCAAAACCTTCGCCGACTACAACGCCATGTATGGCAGTATCGGTGCGATCATCGTCCTGCTCCTGTACTTCTATATTTCCGCCGCCGTGCTGTTGCTGGGCGCAGAAATGAATGCGGTGATCGAACACATGTCCGCCGAGGGCAAAGACCCCGGTGAGAAGGAGTTCGACGAGCCGGGCCACATTGATGAAAAACAGCACGTCTCAGGCCTCGGCCGGGACCATTCCAAGCCCACTACCGACGAAGTCTGATCGATGATCCGTGAAATCCTGAAAATGGGCGACGAGCGCCTGCTGCGCATCGCGCCCCCGGTTCCGCCGGAAATGTTCGACAGCCCCGAGCTGTGGCAATTGATCGATGACAT
The DNA here is from genome assembly GCF_979253585.1 of Pseudomonas sp. AC463. NCBI lineage: Bacteria > Pseudomonadati > Pseudomonadota > Gammaproteobacteria > Pseudomonadales > Pseudomonadaceae > Pseudomonas > Pseudomonas sp. AC463. The sequence goes on from NZ_CEEDDZ010000002.1 coordinate 4,364, forward strand.
GTTCCAGACCATGGAACACGTGGGCGGCGTCGGCCTGGCCGCGCCGCAGATTGGCGTGGACCTGCAACTGGTGATCTTCGGTTTCGAGGCCAGCGAACGCTACCCGGACGCGCCACCGGTGCCACAGACCATCCTGATCAACCCGCTGATTACGCCACTGAGCCCGGTGCTCGAAGAGGGCTACGAAGGTTGCCTCTCCGTGCCTGGATTGCGCGGTGCAGTGGATCGTTACCAGCAGATTCGTTACGAGGGTTTCGACCCCAAGGGCGAGCCGATCGTACGGGTTGCCGACGGTTTCCATGCGCGGGTGGTGCAGCATGAATGTGACCATTTGATCGGGCGGTTGTACCCGTCACGGATTACCGACTTCACCAAGTTTGGGTTTATCGAAGTGATGTTTCCCGACATGGATCCGAACGCTGACGAATAACCAAATGTGGGAGGGGGCAAGTCGAATCGTCGCACCGCCCCTCCCACATTTGGTTGCATTTCAACTCTGGGTTATTTGGTGGGTTTGACGAACCGCAATGTCATCCGATCCGACTCGCCAATCGCCACATACCTGGCCTTGTCCTGATCCCCCAGCTTCAAACTCGGCGGCAGCGTCCACACCCCACCCGGGTAATCCTTGGTGTCCTTCGGATTGGCATTCACCTCACTCTCCCCAGCCAGCTTGAACCCGGCATCGGTCGCCAGCTTCACCACCTGCGCGGTAGTCAGGTAGCCGCTGTCCTTGATCGCTTCCAGGTCTGCGCCAGCCTTGGCGCGGTGATCTTCCACGCCCAGCACGCCGCCCGGCTTGAGTACCTTGTAGAACGCACTGAACGTTGCATCGGCGGTATCGGCCGCGACCCAGTTATGCACATTGCGAAAGGTAAATACCGCATCCGCCGAGGCCGGTTTGCCGAATACCGGTGCCTTGGGGTCGAACTCGACCACTTGGGCCTTGGCATAACGCGCGGGGTCGGCGGCGAATTTGCTTTTCAGGTTTTCTTCGGAGGTGCGCGCATAGGCGCTGCTGCTCGCAGCCTGCACGGCGGCGATGTAATGCCCGTGGTCCTTGAGCAACGGTGCCAGCAGTTCGCTGTACCAGCCGCCGCCCGGGGTGATTTCGATCACCGTCTGCTTGGCGCCCAGGCCAAAAAATTCCAGGGTCTGCTGTGGGTGGCGATAGCCGTCGCGCGCGCTGTTGGCCGGGTCGCGCCAGGTGCCGGCAAGCACGCTGGCGTACTGCTTGGCGCTGATCGGCGCGTCGGCGGCCTGGCTGAGTGTGGGAAGGAGGAGGGCGGTGAGGGACAGAGCTGCAAGCGTGGTTTTCATGATCATCCTGTAAGGGGCCACTTTGCTGCCGAGGCTAGCATGGGCCCTGTACCCGCCGATCACACATTATCCGAGGTTGGCCTAACCAAAGGTTCTAAGCCCATCGCGATCATCGGCTTGTTACGCTTGTAGCGCACCAGGCGTTCGCTGAGGGATTGCGGCAACAGGGTGTCCTGGCTGAACCCCATGCGCTGGTATAAACCTTCGAGGTCTGGATGGCACAGCAGCCAGACCGTGCCCTCAGCATCGGCCACCGCAGCATCAATCAGCCGCGCCGCCAGCCCCTGGCCGCGATAGGCCGGGTCGACAAACACCCCGGTCAACCATTGCCCGCCCACCACCGGCGTCAGGCACAACCCGGCGACAATCTCACCGTCGCGCGCCACCCATAGGCTCCCATCCTTGAACGCCTTCATCGGCGAATTATGGTGGCGGTAAAACTTGTTCAGCAGCGGCCATAGCGGCTCTGCCAGCAGTTCGATCTGAAGGTCGGGCATGGTCTCAGGGCAACATAATCAAGGGCCGGGGATTATAAGCGCCTTCTGCGCGGCAATAGGTGGTATACCCACTGCTACATCCCCTTCAGTTGAGCACGCATCATGGCCAAAGGTATGGATTCAAAGAAAGCCGCGAAGAAGAAACCGGCAAAGACCGCCGATGAAAAACGCGCCGAGAAGAAAACCAAAAAGTCCGAGGCAGGCCTGTTCGGTCACTGAGTTACAAGCCTGGAGCCAAACGATCTGCAAGATTTTTGCGCGCCGTTGCACAGAGCAGGAAACACCTGCTCTGAGCGACTGATGGCCAACTACCTGGATGACACCCAACCCCAAGCCCGGGCGCAACGCCAAGGTATTGGGTCCAGAGCTGTTCGATCACCCGCTGGCGCAACGCGCGGCCGATGCCCGCGGTAGCTTGCGCAACGGCTTGAGCAAACCCTGGTGCCCGCCGCAGGCGGTTTCTGCGCCAATCCCTGCAGCCCTGCACCGCCGCCAGCGCATGGTAAATGCTGGCTGACTAGTGGCCTTGCATAGCGCCTAGCCCTGTCTATGCTCACTCAGAACCGTTGATGACGCTTGGCATTTAAAGCGATTCGGATGGTTATTTCCCCAAAAAGGTTTGCCAGCAGTATCCAACAACGGAATGGAATGCGCCTTCCAGGCGCCGGGAATCAAGGGTGATCTGACCATGTTCAACCTCCACCACAAATCCGACTTGCTTGAAATCCAGCGTTTCTCCTGTGCCCTCACCGAATCCAACGCCAAACTCGCCGCCATCAGCCGCTCCATGGCAATGATCGAGTTCGACCGCGATGGCGTGATCCTCAATGCCAATGACAACTTCTGCAACGCCATGGGTTATACGCTCGAGGATATTTGCGGCAAACATCACCGCATCTTCTGCGACGAGGCCTACACCCATACCGACGCCTACGCCAAGCTCTGGCGCGACCTGGCACGGGGCGAAGCCCTGAGTGGCACCTTTATGCGCTTGAACAAACACGGCCAGGAAGTCTGGCTGGAAGCCAGCTACATGCCGGTGCTGGACAGCGACAACCACGTGCAGAGCGTGATCAAAGTGGCGTCGGACATTTCCGCACGGGTCCACCATGAACACGAAAACCAGAGCCTGATCGACGCCATCAGCCGTTCCATGGCGGTGATCGAGTTCACCCCGCAGGGCCAGATCCTCAACGCCAACGAAAACTTCCTCAAGACCGTCGGCTATTCCCTGGATGAAATCGTCGGCCAGCATCACAGCCTGTTTTGCCACCGCAGCGAGGTGGAATCGCCGGCCTACAAGGCTTTCTGGGCCTCGCTCAACCGCGGCGAATACCACTCGCACCGCTTTGAGCGCAAAAACAAATACGGCAAGACGCTGTTTCTGGAGGCGTCCTACAATCCGATCTTCGACGCCAGTGGGCGCCTGTACAAAGTGGTGAAATTCGCCAGCGACATCACCGACCAGGTCAGCACCCTGCGCACCGCTGCCGACTCGGCCCACGCCACCTCGGTACAAAACGACGCCTGCGCGCGCAAAGGCTCGGAGGTGGTGCAGCAAACCGTGCAGATCATCGAGGAAATTTCCCACGACTTGAACGCGGCGGCGGTGAGTATCGACGCGGTGAGCAAGCAGTCGGACATCATCGGCGCCATCGTGCAGACCATCCGCAGCATTGCCGAACAGACCAATATGCTCGCGCTCAACGCGGCGATTGAAGCCGCGCGGGCCGGCGAGCATGGGCGCGGCTTTGCGGTGGTCGCCGACGAAGTGCGCAGCCTCGCCGCGCGCACCAGCCAGGCGACGGTGGAAATTGTGGAGGTGGTGCGCAAGAACCACGACCTGTCGCTGAGCGCAGTGTCGAGCATGCAGTCGAGCTTGAGCCGCACGGGCCTGGGGGTGGAGTTGGCGAACGAGGCGGGGCAGGTGATCCTGGAGATTCAGGAAGGGTCCAGGCATGTGGTGGATGCGATCAGTCAGTTCAATTCGACGTTGCAGCTGCAGTAGCCGATCTAAACAACACCGAAAATCCCCTGTGAAAGAAGGAGCCAATGTGGGAGGGGGCTTGCCCCCGATGGCAGTGGGGCAGTTACAAATTTATCAACTGACACACCCTCATCGGGGGCAAGCCCCCTCCCACATTTGGTCCGCAGCGTTTATCAGATCGCAGCCAGGGTCTCTTTCACCGACTGCGCCGGATCAGTCGCATTCGCCGCTACCTGCTGCTCTTGTTGCTGCTTGATGCGATCCGCCACTTGCCTGGAAATGGCGTCCTGTTTTTCCTGCGACATGTTCTGCACATCCGCCTCGGTCAAACCCTGTTCCTTGAGCAACTGCTCGCGGATGCGTTCGGCCGGGGATTTGCTCATGTAGTCGGTGAATTCCGAGCGCGCGCCGGACGTGGACGTGGTGGCCGGCACCGAATCGGTCGACGGGGTGGTTGCCGCCGTCGAGGCCTGCAACTGCACGCGGGTCTTGGCGAAGGCTTCGTCGATGCGATCGGCGGCCTTGTCGAGGTTCTTCTGCGCGGCCGGCACGGTCACGCTTTGCGCCGCCGCCTGCAGGGCGCCGCTGTACAACGCGCTGGCGGCAGCGTTGGCGGGGTCCATGTCGGGCCGCTTGATCTGTTCAACGGTCGACACGGCTTGGACGTTATTGTTAACCAGCATGATCGGTCACCTGTGAAAATGTACGGTGCCACAGCTGGAGCAATTAACGTGCCGGGTGCCAGACCCCCGGTTTTATTGGGGATTGCCTGGCCGGCGCGGCAAACATTGTCGCGCCGGCGGCCAGGCATTGCCGTCAGTGGGCGATGTTTTCCAGCGCCAGGTTGCGGGTACGCGGCCCGAACCAACTGATGGTGATCATCACGATCAACATGCTGCTTGCAATAAACGCCAGCACGCCCGGGGTGCCCAGGTGTTCGAGGATAAAACCGATCAGCAGGCTGCTGAACACCGTGGACAAGCGACTGAACGAATAACAGAAACCCACCGCCCGCGCGCGAATATTGGTCGGGAACAGTTCGCTCTGGTACGAGTGATAACTGAAGCTCAGCCAGGCGTTGCAGAAGGTGATCATCACGCCGCAGATCACCAGGCCCACCGCCGTGGTTTGCAGGGCGAACAGGCTGCCGAAAATCACCGCGCCCATTGCCGAGCCGACGATCTGCCACTTGTTCTCAAAACGGTTGGCCACCTTCACGAACAGCAACGGCCCCAGCGGGTAGGCGAGGGTGATGATAAACGCGTAGAGCAAGCTGTGCGTCACGCTCACGCCCTGGCCGGAGAGCAGCGCCGGCAACCAGTTGCCAAAGCCGAAGAAGCCGATGGCCTGGAACACATGGAACACAATCAGCATCAATGCCCGGCGCCGGTACGGCGGTTGCCAGATATCGGCAAAGCGCCCGCTGCCCTGCACGCTGACGGCTTGCGGTTCCGGCTCATCCAGTGGCTTGCCGTGGTCTTTCTGGCAGCGCGCTTCGAGGCTGTCCATGATCTGCCCGGCTTCGTCAAAGCGGCCTTTTTGCGCGAGCCAGCGCGGGGATTCCGGCAGGCGTTTACGCAATTGCCAGATAAACAGCGCAAACACCGCGCTGCTGAGCACCACCCAGCGCCAGCCGGAAACCCCGAATGGCGCCTGGGGCACCAGCCACCATGACATCAGCGCCACGGCCGGCACCGACAGGAACTGGATAAAAAACGCAAAGGCAAACGCCGAACTGCGCATGCGCTTGGGTACCAGTTCCGACAGGTAGGCGTCGATGGTCACCAGCTCGATCCCCAGGCCAATGCCCACCAGAAAGCGCATGCAGATGATGCCCATCGCCGAGGTCTGAATGCCCATCAGCACCGTGGCGACGGTGTACCAGATCAGCGCAAAGGTGAAGATCGCGCGGCGCCCGAAGCGATCGGCAATCGGGCTGAGCAAGCTGGCGCCGAGGAACAGGCCAAGGAAGGTGGCTGAAGCAAACGCCGCCTGGTCGGAGAAGCCGAACACGCCGTCTTTGCCGGTGTGGAAGATTCCGTCGCTGATCAGGCCGGGGCTGATATAGGCGGTCTGGAACAGGTCATACAGCTCGAAAAAACCACCGATCGACAGCAACGCCACCAGCCGCCAGACAGTGGCGACGGCGGGCAGGCGGTCGATGCGCGCGCTGATGTGGGCGGCACGGATCGGGTCGATACCGTCCGTGGCAGAGAGTGCAGGCATGGCGAGAAAACTCAGTAAGTGATGGGGATTTCGAATTCCTGGAACGCATCATCCACGGGATGGTAACCCAACACCCGCGTGGTTTCGCTCAAGTCCAGGCGCTTGAAGCGGTTATTGGAAATGCCATGGGCGATCAGGTGTTTCACGCCCTCGGCCTCCACCGAGCGTTGCAGCAACTGTACGGCGTCGCGTGGGCTGAGCCAGGCGCTGAGGTCGCGGGCGTTGTTGAGTTCGTGGGTTTCGGGGAACTCGAAGGCGCCGATGCGCAGGGCAATGGTCGACAGCGGGGTTTTCGCCGCGTAGTAGCCACACAGCGCCTCGCCGTAGCATTTGCTTACGCCATACAGGTTGGCGGGCATTACCGGCATGCCGGGGGTGATCTGGCGATCCACCGGGTAGCCTTCGATGGTTTGCGCGCTGCTGGCGAACACCAGGCGCTTTACCCCGGCAGCCACGGCGGCTTCGAACAGGTAGGTGGTGGCGAGGATATTGTTCGGCAGCAATTCGTCGAACGCGGCGCTGGCGTGGGGGATGCCCGACAGGTGCACGATCACATCGACGCCGTCGAGCAGGGCCGCGAGGCTGGTTTTATCGCTGAGGTCGGCGTGCACGAAGCGGTGTTCGCCCAGGTCGAAATCCGGCGCAACGCGGTCGGTGAGGGTGAAGCGGTAGCGGTCTTGCGAGGCCTGGAAAAACGTCTTGCCGATTCTGCCGCAGGCGCCGGTAAGCAGTACGTGGAGTCCTTTCACGGTGAAGTCCTTGTTTAGTTATGGCCGTCGAGGGCGAAGGTCTTGAAACCCTGGCGTTGGCCGAGGCGTTGGTAATACGCGGCAATGGCGGGGTAGGGCGGATGCGCCATGGGGGTCATCTGCCAGCGGTGTACCGAGAGGCCGATAAGGATGTCGGCGAGGGTGAATTCATCTCCGGTCACATAGGCGCCGGTTTTTGCCAGCTGCTGTTCGAGCAGGCCCATCTTGTCGTTCCAGGCCTGTACGCCGGCTGCAAGGCGTTGCGGGTCCTGGTGATCCGGGCTGTTGCGCACCAGCGCCTGGAAGGCATAACCCCAGGACGGATTGAGTTCGGTGGCTTGCCAGTCCATCCACTGCTCCACCCGCGCCCGCGGTGCAGGTTCGGCGGGCAGCAGGTCGGTGCGTTGGTAGAGGCCGACGAGGTAGCGGCAGATGGTGTTGGATTCCCATAACACGCCGTGGTCGTCGATCAATACCGGGATCTGGGCGTTGGGGTTCAGCGCAAGAAATTCAGGGGATTGCGTGGGGGTGTAGCCGATACCCCAGTCTTCGCGGGTGTAGTCGATGCCCAGCTCCTGGCATGTCCACAGTACTTTTCGCACGTTGATGGAGGACGTGCGACCCAAGATTTTCAGTGAGTGTCCCATGGTGCTTCCCTGGCAGGTGAGAGCAGCCAATCTAGCAGGTGCTGGCAACACGATGAAACCCATTACGCAGCAGGCGGTTCGTCTGGCACACCTGCGGTCCGCTCCCCATGGCTGATCATCCAGCGAATCATGCTGGCCAAGGGAATTCGATGGTGCTGCACCGAGCACCAGGCGCTGTCTTTATCGCCGTACAACTCCACGTAACGGCTGAGGGTGACGTGGCGGCCATCCTGCTCCACCGACAGTTCGATTTCCCGACAATGCAGCAGCGCCGGGCTGGCCATCCGCGTTCTTCGGTGCAGCACCAGCGCCTGGTTTCTATTCACCATCTGGCTCACCTTTGACGCAAGCCCGGCCTGCCTTCCCTTCCAGGACGAAATCAGCCCGTCGCTGGGCGGTGGTGTCGCGCAGTGCCAGGTAGTAATCCGGCTGTTGGCGCAGTTGCTCGGTAAACGGCAAGGCTTCGGCGCGGCCATCGATGACGCCGCCTACGGTACTGACCGTGCCCAGGGTCTGGACGGTATCGCTGTTGCTGCCCAGGGGGCTGATTGCAAAGCTCAGGACTTTGCCGGTGGCATCGCGCAGGTTGCCCGTGCCCAGCAACGGCAATTCGACGATAGGTCCGTTGGCGATATTCCACACGCCAAAGGTCTGGCCGAAATCCGCCTTGTGCCGCTCGATGCCCATCTTGCCGGACACATCGATCAAGCCGACGATACCCACAGTGGTGTTGATCACGAAGCGGCCGAAGGTGGTGACGGAGCGCTCACCGTTGCCCTGCAGCAGGTCATTGATAAACACCTTGGGTTCGCCGAAGTTGGCGACAAAGTTGTGCACGCCCGTCTGAAAGAACTCAGGCAAATGCCGGTAACCGCGTGCGACCGGTGCCAGGGCGTAATCGTCCACCGTGCGATTGAAGGCGAAGATGCCGCGATTGACCGGTTCTGCCGGGTCATGAACCGTATCGCCGAGCCGGTCACAGGGTGTCGGCGCGCTAGCGCAGCCACTGGCGATTACAACAACAAAACCGGCAAGGGTGGAGCGTACAACGGGCGTAGCGCGTTTGAGGGTTAGCATGCTGGGTCATCTCGGCAAGGATTGGTGGCGATCCTGCCTGGGTTTTTTTGCCTGGAGATTTCCGCTTTATTGCGTGCTCGTCGCTTTATTACCGAGTTGAAATATATGACGCCGCGCCAGGAATGATTTTAGATACGCACTTGCGAATCCATTGCGCCAGCGAGCCCACCGTGAGCCATCTATTACTGGTCGATGACGATATTGAAGTCCTCGCCCTGCTGCAGAAGTTCCTCGAACAGCACGGCTACAGCGTGGCCGTCGCCACCGACGGTCCGTCGCTGTGGCGAGCGCTGGAGCGGCGGTTGCCGGACCTGATCATCCTCGACGTCATGCTTCCCGGTGACAGCGGCCTGGTGCTTTGCCAGCAGCTGCGTGCCAGGCACAGCATCGCCGTGATCATGCTCACGGCCATGGGTGAACTGAGCGACCGGGTGGTGGGCCTGGAGCTGGGGGCCGATGATTACCTGACCAAACCGTTCGATGCACGGGAGTTATTGGCCCGGGTACGCGCGGTGCTCAGGCGTACCGCAGACACTGTCGCGCCTGCGCCGGACGCATCACGCACCCTCCTTGAGTTCGCAGGCTGGCAGCTGGACATCACGCGGCGCGAATTACGCTCGCCGGAAAAAGTCATGATTCCCCTGTCGACGGGGGAGTTCGAGTTGTTGCTGGTATTTGCCGAACACCCGCGCCGCATCCTGACCCGCCAACAATTGCTCGATCTGGCCCGGGGTGAGTCGTATGACGCCTTTGATCGCAGCATCGATGTGCAAGTCAGCCGACTGCGCCGCAAGCTCGAAGCCGACATTCACGCTGAGCCGATGATTCGGACCATCCGCAACGGGGGGTATCTGTTCAGCCCCAGCGTGGTGAAACGATGAATCTGTTAGCCAGGCTGCGCGCCCGCTACCATCGCCCCCACGACACCGTAGCCCGCTGGATCGCCCTGACCACCATGGCGGCGATGTTGACGTCACTGGGGCTCTACAGCGTTTTCAGCCTGGTGTCCGGTGTCTGGGCCAGACCGCCCATTCTTGAAACCGGCTTGATGGAAAGGGTCGCGAGCATCACTCGGATTATCAACGCAGCACCTGTTGATCAGCGGCCCACGCTCACCGGCGCGGCCACCGACAAGGTCTTCAACGTTCAGTGGTTGCCTCGCCATGCAGATGCACATTTACCCGTCATCAACGACCCGGGTTTCAACGATGGCCAGCAATTGCTGCGCGATTTGCTGGAAATGCCTGCCGCCGCCATCGAAGCTTACGAGCCTGCCGATTGGGGCGCCGAACAGGTCGAGAGGCCCTATACGTTGGTGATTCAATTGGCGGATGGGTCTTGGGTGCAGTTCTCGGTGCCTACCCGCAAATGGGGGCTGGACCCGTTCAAACGCAATCTGCTGGTGATCGTGCTGGCACTGTTGTCGACGGTCGTTGTGGCATTGATCGCGACCCGCCATCTGGCGACGCCGCTTGAACGCTTTGCCCAGGGCGCGCGGCGGTTTGGCAAGGATTTTCGTGCACCGCCCATTCCGGTGGTGGGCCCTCACGAAATCCGCCAGGCGATCCTGGCCTTCAATGCCATGCAGGCGCAGATCCAGCACTTTCTGAATGACCGCACGCAAATGCTTGCTGCGATCTCCCACGACTTGCGCGCACCGCTGACCCGCATGCGGCTGCGCGGTGAATTCGTTGAGGATGCGCAGCAGCAGAGCCGATTGTTCCGCGATGTTGATGAAATGCAGGCCATGGTCAACAGCGCGCTGGAGTTCTTCCGGGATGACGCCAGGCTTGAACCGGCCACTGCATTCGATCTTGCAGAGCTGCTGCTGACGGTGGTCGATGACTGCAAGGATGCAGGCATCGAGGTGACCTACGAAGGCCCCGCCAGGCTGGTGTATGGCGGCCGCCCTATCGGCCTTAAACGGGCGTTCAGCAATCTGGTGGATAACGCCATCAAATACGGCGGCGAAGCGGGTGTTCGCCTGAAAGCCGACGGTGATTACGTCCAGGTCCAGGTCGTTGACCGCGGGCCGGGCATTGCTGGCGAGTATCAGGAGCAGGTGTTTGCGCCGTTCTTCCGTATCGAGGGTTCACGCAATAAAAACACCGGCGGCGTGGGTTTGGGCCTACCCAGTGCTCGGGCGACGGTGTTGGAGCACGGCGGCTCGCTGACGTTACACAACCGCGCCACTGGCGGGCTGAAGGTGCAGGTGGTGTTGCCGTTGAATTGAGCTGATCCGGCGTCCCATCGAACAGACAGCACACCGGACCTTGTGGAGTTCCGTCAGCAGCGCGGGGTGTGCTGGTCCATGGCCTTGCCCACCAGCAACACGCTCAGCTCACTCAATTGATGAATGGCCAGGGCCACATCGCGGTGTTTGCCGGTGAGGTCGTCGGACAGGTCGAGCAGCAGGGTGCTGACGGAACATACAGTTTCGTAGCTGTTGATCAGCAGGGTTTCGGTGGCGACATCGGGGATGATGGTGAAGAGGGTGGTTGGCGGCGTATCTGTTGCTTTGATCATTGGAGCATCCTGGATTGGGCTGCTGCCTCTTCGCTACTAAACGAGGGGTGGCAACTGTACGCAGGTTAGTAGACCGGTGGACACTCAAAGCCGGCGCACCCGAAGGTGCCCTACGCACAGCCGCCATAATGACTGAAAAGGCTTGCGCACCAGGAGTGACCAAAAGTCAGGCTACTAAACCCGATCACCGAGAAATTCAGCGACCGGCAAACCTTAGAGAACCCCGCCCAGACGCACAAGCCGGCGGATTCTGACGTAAGCGTAGGCAATCGGGCAAGGCGCTTACCGCAATGTCAGTCGTGTCCTACAGGCGTCCTACATCACCCCAATTCTTCCCAGTGAGCACAGTAAAATGTGGGAGGGGGCAAGCCCCTCCCACAGTTTGATTGTGTTTGACCGTCAAGGGCTCAGGTGCTTTCGCGTACCTGCAATTCAAACCCCATATCCACCACCGGCTTGGCGATCTTGTTGCCCGCCATGATCGTCAACAGATGCTCGGCCGCACGCCGGCCAATCGCTTCACGCGGCGTACTGATACTGCTCAGTCGCGGCACCATGAACGACGAGGCCGGCAAGTCGTTGAAGCCCAGCACAGCCACGCGCTCGGGCACTTTGATGCCGTGGCGCATGGCCTCCAGCAGCGCGCCCTGGGCCAGGTCGTCGTTGCCGAAGAAGATCGCATCCACATCCGGGTGAGCGGCCAGCAGTTGCAGAAACAGTTCGCCGCCCAAACCAACGGAGGACGGGCGCGGCGTCAGCAGTTCCAGCGCCGGGTCGTACCGGCCGGCTTGTTGCAGGGCGCGGCGGAAACCTTCGCCACGCAGCAAGGTGCGCTGGTCCAGCTGAGCGCCGATATAGGCCAGGCGTGTGTAGCCACGGGACAGCAGATGCGCCGCCGCCGTTTCACCCGCCGCCAGTTGCGAGAAACCCACGCAGTTCACGCCAGCATTGGGGTCCAGGTCCATCATGTAGACGCAGGGCACATTGCTGGCCTCGACCATCCGTCGGGCGCTTTCGGTTCGATCAAACCCGGTCAGCAGCAAGCCCCGTGGCTGGTAGGCCATGTAGTTGCGCAGCAGGTTTTCTTCTTCGTCGCGGGAATAGTGGAAGTTGCCGATCAGCACTTCAAAGCCCTTGGGCCGCAGTACCTGGTGGATGGCTTCGAGGGTTTCGATAAACAGCAAGTTGGACAGCGACGGCACCAGCACCACCACCGAATGGCTCTGGGCCGAGGCCAGGGCGCGGGCGGCGGGGTTGACTACATAGTTGAGTTCGGCGGCGGCCTGTTGCACTTTTTCCACCAGCTCGGTGGCCACGGTGCTGATGCCCCGCAATGCGCGGGAGGCGGTAATCGGGCTGACGCCGGCCAGGCGGGCTACTTCATTCAAGGTCGGGCGACCGGTGGTGCGTAATTTTTTATCGTTCTTGGAGGTCATCAGGCGGCTTGCCAAACAAAAATCGAGGCACTAAGGTAGCGCTGTCTCCAAAGGGCTGCAAATTATTGAACTTAGGGTTGCCTGATCCGGTTCAACTGCTTGGAGCGGATGCACGCGTCACTCCATAAAAAAAGACAAGACGGCGCGGGAAAAGCCTGTTTTTGCACTAGCCTTACAGCGTGCAAAGGTAGCGCTATCTGCGTCCTGAGGTGTTTCATGAGTCAACCTGTTACCGCCCTGGTCATCATGGGTGTTTCCGGCTGTGGCAAGTCCAGCGTCAGCGAGGCCCTGTGCCGCCTGAACGGCGCCACCGCCATTGAAGGCGACAGCTTTCACCCTGCCGCCAATATCGAAAAGATGAGCGCCGGCCACCCCCTCAACGACGACGACCGCGCCGGCTGGCTCGACATCCTCTGCGATGAGCTGCGCCGCTCGCTGAAAGCGGGCGAGCATCCGGTGCTCACCTGTTCGGCCCTGAAGAAAAAATACCGCGACCACCTGCGCGAAGCCGCGCCGGGCCTGGGTTTTGTCTTCCTGGAGCTGACCCGTGCCGTGGCCGCCGACCGCGTGTCCCATCGCCCCGGCCATTTCATGCCGGCAAGCCTGATCGACAGCCAGTTCGCCACCCTTGAATCGCCCAAGGGCGAGCCGCTGACCCTGGCTCTCAACGCCAGCGAAGACAGCGTCGAGGACCTGGCCGAGCAGACCAACGCCTGGTGGCTGCAGCACGGCTTTGAACGAACCGAATAATTTTTTGCCGGAAAAGATAGCGCTATCCCCGGCAGGAAATTCAACACCCGCTTTAATAACAACAACAAACAGGAGAGACCCCCCATGTTTGGCATGTCCCACGAGTCGTACCTGCTGCTAGACGCAGTAGTCACAATCATCGGGTTGATCGTTCTGATCACCAAGTTCAAGGTGCACCCGTTCGTTGCACTGATCATCGCGGCCGGTTTCCTCGGCCTGACCTCGGGCATGCCCGTGGACAAGATCATCAAGGCGTTCCAGGACGGTTTCGGCGGCGTGCTCGGCTTTGTCGGCATCATCCTCGCGCTGGGCACGATGCTCGGCAAAATGATGGCCGAATCTGGCGGCGCCGATCAGATCGCCCAAACCCTGATCCGCGCCTTCGGCAAGGAAAAGGTCCAGTGGGCGATGATGTTCGCCGCCTTCCTGGTGGGCATCCCGCTGTTCTTCGAGATCGGCTTTGTGCTGCTGATCCCGCTGGTGTTTATCGTCGCGCGCCGCACCGGCGTGTCGCTGATCAAGATCGGCATCCCGCTGCTCGCCGGCCTGTCGGCGGTGCACGGCCTGGTGCCACCGCACCCGGGCCCGCTGCTGGCCATCGGCGTGTTTGGCGCGGACATCGGCAAGACCATCCTGTATGGCCTGATCGTTGCGCTGCCGACCGCCATCATCGCCGGCCCGATTTTCGGTACGTTTATCGCCAAGTACATCCCGGGCAACCCGTCCCAGGAACTGGTCGATCAACTTGCCCGCGAGCCGGAGAACAAGAACCTGCCGAGCTTCAGCGTCACCCTGATCACCGTGCTGCTGCCGGTGTTCCTGATGCTGCTGAAAACCTTCGCCGACATCGCGTTTGCCGAAGGCAATGTGGTGCGTAACTGGATGGACATGATCGGCCACCCGATCACTGCGCTGCTGCTGGCGTTGCTGCTGTCGCTGTACACCTTTGGCACTCGCCAGGGCATCCATTCCAAGCAGATCCTCAAGCTGCTCGACGCCAGCCTGGCGCCGACCGCTGCGATCATCCTGATCATCGGCGCCGGTGGTGGCTTCAAGCAGATGCTGGTGACCAGCGGCGTGGGTGACGTGATCGGCCATATGGCGGTGACCGCGCAGATCAACCCGATTTTGCTGGCCTGGCTGGTGGCGGCGGTGATTCGTGTGGCCACAGGTTCCGCTACCGTGGCAACCATTACCGGCGCGGGCATTGTGGTGCCGGTGGTCGGCATGATCCCTGGGGTTAACCGCGAGCTGCTGGTACTGGCGACGGGCGCGGGTTCGTTGATCCTGTCCCACGTCAACGATGCGGGCTTCTGGCTGGTGAAGCAGTACTTCAACATGACCGTGGCCGAAACCTTCAAGACCTGGACGGCGATGGAAACCATCCTGTCGGTGGTGGCGTTGATCTTCATCATGTTGCTGTCGTTGGTGGTGTAAGCCACACCGCAGCATTCCGTGGGGTCACCCAATCAAATGTGGGAGGGGGCTTGCCCCCGATAGCAGTGGATCAGTCACCATATGCAGTGACTGATACTCAGCAATCGGGGGCAAGCCCCCTCCCACATTTTTGACCGCATTTAGACAGTTAAGCTTTCTGCACCAGCCCATCCGCCCTGAACATCCCGCGAATCCCGCGCACCGCCTGGCGAATCCGGTCCTGGTTCTCGATCAGCGCAAAGCGCACGTGATCGTCCCCATACTCGCCAAAGCCGATCCCCGGTGACACACACACCTTGGCTTCCAGCAGCAGCTTCTTGGCAAACTCCAGCGAGCCCATGGCCGCGTACTGCTCGGGAATCTTGGCCCACACATACATCGACGCCTTCGGGTTCTCGACCATCCAGCCCAACTCATGCAGGCCCTTGACCAGCACATTGCGGCGCTGGCGGTACTGTTCGGCGATGTCTTTCACGCACTGTTGGTCGCCTTCCAGCGCGGCAATCGCCGCCACTTGCAGCGGGGTGAAGGTGCCGTAGTCGTGGTAGCTCTTGATGCGCGCCAGGGCGTTGACCAGTTCCGGGTTACCGACCATGAAACCGATGCGCCAGCCGGCCATGTTGTAGCTCTTGGACAGGGTGAAAAACTCCACCGCAATGTCCTTGGCGCCCGGCACCTGCATGATCGACGGGGCTTTCCAGCCGTCGTAGACGATGTCGGCGTAGGCCAGGTCATGCACCACCAGCACGTCGTACTGCTTGGCCAGGGCGATCACCCGTTCGAAGAAATCCAGCTCCACGCACTGCGCGGTGGGGTTGGACGGGAAGCCGAGGATCATCATCTTCGGCTTGGGGATCGAACCGCGAATCGCGCGTTCCAGCTCGGCGAAAAAGTCCACGCCGGGAATCAGCGGCACCGAGCGCACCTGGGCGCCGGCAATCACGGCACCGTAGATGTGGATCGGGTAGCTCGGGTTCGGCACCAGCACGGTGTCGCCCTGGTCCAGGGTGGCCAGCATCAAGTGCGCCAGGCCTTCCTTGGAACCGATGGTGACGATGGCTTCCGACTCGGGGTCGATGTCCACTTCATAGCGGTCCTTGTACCAGCGCGAGATCGCCCGGCGCAGGCGTGGGATTCCTTTGGAAGTGGAGTAGCCGTGGGTGTCTTCACGCTGTGCGACGGTGACCATTTTCTCCACGATGTGGGGAGGCGTGGCGCCGTCGGGGTTACCCATGCTCAAGTCGATGATGTCTTCGCCGCGCCGACGCGCAGCCATCTTCAGCTCGGCAGTGATATTGAAAACATACGGGGGGAGTCGATCTATGCGCGCAAAGCGGCGCGGCGAACCTTGGTCTGCCATTGTTGCCTCGAGAGTACGTAAGCGCCCGGAACCGTCCGAGCGACGTCGGCCACTGCGGTGGCCTGCGGGGCAGACAATACGGTCGATGATGGCTAGTTGTCCAGATGCGTAGGGAAATTTTCCACGTGGAGTACTGCGCGGATATGCCCCTATACTCGATGCGGGTTTGTTCCCTATAAGAAGGAGACTGTTCGTATGGATCAGCAAACAAAACAACCGTTAGAGCCACGCATGGAAGCAGGCAAGGCGCTGGTGATCGCCGGCGTACAAGGGCGTTATTCCAAGGCCACTGTCGGCGATATTCCCAAGCTGTGGGAGTTGTTCGACACCTGCAGCAAGGACATCAAGAAGCGCGTCGGTGGCGTGACCTATGGCGTTTGCCATAACCCCCATCACGGCGAGTTCGACTACATGGCCGGTGTCGAAGTCCCGTCAAAGGGCGATGTACCCGGCAACTTCGAGTTCATCGAGATTCCACCGCTCAACTACGCCGTGTTCGCGCATTACGGCCCGGTGCAGGCGCTGGAGCAGACCTACGAGCGCATCATGTTCGAATGGTTGCCGCACTCGGGCTACAAGGTGATGGGCGCGGATTTCGAGCGTTACAGCGCCGATTTTGATGCGCGCAAGGGCACGGGGTCGGTGGAGATCTGGCTGCCGGTGGGTGAGAAGGGCTGACAGACCTGGTACACCCAGGCTTTTTGTGGCGAACGGGCGTGCCCGCTCGCCACAGGGGAGGCTTCGCTCACTCGCCTAGTGCGAGCCGCAACCTGCGCTCATACCCAATCCGCCCCTTATACGCCTCCCCGCTGTCCACCCACCCAGCCGACAGATAAAGCCCCATCGCCGCCACATTGTCCGCGTCCACCGACAACTCCAGCCCTTGGATTTCTGGCCACGCCTGCAGCGCCACCGCCGGCAGCGCCAGCAAGCATGCCTTGCCAAACCCGCGCCCCTGCTGCTGGCGATCCACCTGCAAGGCATGCAACGTAGCGCTGTGTTCATCCGCCCAATGGGGCAGGCACGGCGGGCGTTTTAGCAGCAGGAACGCCACCGGCATCTCGTCGGCCAGTAGCGCAAAACCCTTGATCGCGTTGGGGCTGGGGTTCACCAGCAGGCTGTTCAGCGCGCAGTAGATATCCCCGGAATACGCCAGTTGCTCGGGATGCACGTGCAGGGTGTCGAGCTGCTGTTTTTGCACAAGGCTCAGCGTCTCATAGGGGACGAGGCGGGTTTCCATCGGGGGCGCATCCCAATTCCTACAAAGAGGCGGGGATTCTAGCGGGTTTGCCGGGGGCTAGATTATTTTTCAGTCGGCTGTCGATTTGCTTGAGGGACATTCGACTAAGGGTGTCTTCCGTGTTTTTCAACCCGAAGGAGTATCACCATGAGCACCGCCATCAATACCCTGATCGAGCAATGGAAGCACGCCGTCAGCGCCAAGGATGTCGCGAAGATTGTCAGCTTTTACGCCGACGATATCGTCGCGTTCGACGCCGTTAACGCTCTGCAATTCAAAGGCAAGGCCGCCTACCAGGCGCACTGGCAGGCGTGCATGGAGTTCTGCCCCGGCCCCGGCGTGTTTGATTTCCATGAGCTGCATATCGTCGCCGGAGAAAACAGCGCTTTTGCCCACTGGCTGGCCCATTGCGGTGGCACCGGGCCGGACGGCGTACTCAAGACCTGCTGGATGCGCGTCACCGCCGGTTACCAGCGCATCGACGGCCAATGGAAAGTGGTGCATGAGCATTGGTCGGCGCCCTTTGACATGGAAACCGGCGCTGGTCTGTTCGACCTGAAACCTTGACCGCCGCGAACTATAGTCAGTAGTCCGAAAACGGAGAGCGCCATGAAATACCTGTGCCTGATCTACAGCAACGAGCAGGTGCTGCACACCTCGCCCGACAGCCCGGCCGACCCGGAGTGCTTCGCCTACGCCCAGGCCGTACAGGCCAGCGGGCGCATGCTGGCCGCCGAGCCGCTGGAGTCGGTGAGCACCGCCACCACCGTGCGCATGCGCAATGGCAAGCTGTCGATCACCGACGGGCCGTTTGCCGAAACCAAGGAACAACTCGCCGGGTTCTACCTGATCGAAGCCCGCGACTTGAATGAAGCGATCCAGGTGGCCGGTGGCATCCCGGCCGCCCGGGTCGGCAGTGTGGAAGTGCGCCCCGTGCGCGAATTGAATCTCTGAAGACAACAAGCATAAAACTCAGGAGGTTTACCCCATGTCTACGCAACCTGCCGAATTTGAACTGTCCATCAGCCGCGTGATCGACGCGCCGCGCAGCCGAGTATTTCGCGCCTGGACCGAGCCCGCCCTGCTGCAACAATGGTGGGGGCCCCACGGCATGACCACCCCCGAATGCGAAATGAACCTGTGGGTCGGCGGCCTGTTTCGCACCCTGATGCGCGCACCCGATGGCGCCGAATACCCGACTCAGGGCGTATTCCTGGAAATCGTCGCGCCACGGCGGCTGGTGTTTACCGACGCCTTTACGCCGGGCTGGATCCCCTCGGGCAAGCCGTTCATGACCGCCGAAGTGACTTTGCAGGAAGTCGACGGTAACAAGACCCTCTACACCGCTCGCGCCATGCACTGGAGTGCCGAGGACAAACAGGCCCACGAAGCCATGGGTTTTCACGATGGCTGGGGCCAGAGCCTGGACCGCCTGGTGACACTGGTGACAGAAGGCATGCGCGATTGAGGCCAGCGGTCGAGGTCATTTATCGCAGTGAATCGCGACGGGTGCTCGCCACGTTGATTCGCCTGCTGGGTGACTTCGCGCTGGCGGAAGAGGCCTTGCACGACGCTTTTTTCGTTGCGCTTGAACGCTGGCCGCAGGACGGCGTGCCGAACAATCCTCGGGCGTGGCTGGTGTCCACCGGCCGCTTCAAGGCCATCGACCGCCTGCGTCGCCAGGCGCGGTTTACCCCGTTGTTGCAGGCCCAAGCTGACGCGCTGGAAGCGGTGGAGTGGAGTGACGAAGACGTGGAAGACGACCGCCTGCGCCTGATCTTCACCTGCTGCCACCCGGCGCTGGCGCCCGATGCCCAGGCGGCGCTGACCTTGCGTGAGATCTGCGACCTCACCACGGAGGAAATCGCCCGCGCATTTCTGACCACGCCCACCACCATCGCCCAACGCATCGTGCGCGCCAAGGGCAAGATCCGCGAGGCGAAAATCCCGTATCAGGTGCCGTCCCTGGCCGAGCTGCCCGAGCGTCTGGACAGTGTGTTGCGCGTGGTTTACCTGGTGTTCAACGAGGGCTATTCGGCGTCCACGGGCGCCGACCTCACGCGCGATGACTTGACCCGTGAAGCCATCCGCCTCGGCCGTTTGCTGCTGGAGCTGCTGCCGGAGCCGGAAGTGCTGGGGTTGCTGGCGCTGATGCTGTTGCATGAGGCGCGCCGCGCGGCGCGTACCTCGGCGGGCGGCGAACTGGTGCTGTTGGATGAACAGGACCGCTCGCTGTGGGATGCGTCCTTGATTGTTGAAGGCTGCGCGCTGGTGGAGCGGGCCCTGACCACCGGGCGTTTTGGTGCCTATTGCCTGCAAGCGGCAATTGCGGCGGTACACGCCGAAGCGCCCAACGCGGGGGAAACGGATTGGCCGCAGATCGTCGGGCTTTACGATGTGTTGCTCAGGCACGTGCCGTCGCCGGTGATCGAGTTGAACCGCGCCGTGGCGGTTGCCATGCGCGATGGGCCCTTGGCAGGCTTGCAGCAGGTCGAGGGCATTCTGGCGCGGGGCGAGCTGCTGGACTACCACTTGGCGCATTCGGCGCGCGGGGAGTTTTGTCGGCAGTTGGGGCGGGTAGCCGAAGCCTGTGAGGCGTACGAAAAAGCCCTGTCGCTGACCCAGCAAACCCCGGAAAAACGCTTCCTCGAGAACCGCCTGGCCCAACTAAACCTCCCCACATTTTAGTTTTGCATTGCCTCGGCGGGCTCACTCGAGCATCTGCTTCAACATCCAGCTCCCCGCCGGCCCCGGTGGGTGCTGGCGCGACCACAGCGCATCCACCGCCACCGAGCGCGGCCAGCTGCGCACGTTGAGTTCAACCAGCCCGGCATTGCCAAAGCGTTCCACCAGCCAGCGCGGCAGTGCCGCCCAGCCGAAACCGAGCTGGGCCATTTCCATCAACATCAGGAAACTCGGCGCCGACCACACACGGCCGGTGGGGCGCGTTTCGTTCGGGTTGATGACGCTCGCCAGGCGCAGCTCGCGGTGTTGCTGCAAGGCCTGTTGGTCGATGTGTTTAAGCTGGGCCAGGGGATGGCTCGGGGCGACGAACAGCGCGATTTCCGCGCGTTCCTCCACCGGCGCCCGGCTGAGGTCCGGCGGGTAAACATCCTGGGCTTCGATAAACGCCATCTGCGCGCGGCCGCTTTGCACCAGGGCGATCAAGTCTTCACACTCGGCGATCAACCATTCCAGCTCCAGGTCCGGGTAGCGTTGCTCAAAGGCTTTGAGCGCCAGTTCGAAGCGCTCCGACTGGTAGGTATCGGACATGGCGATACTGACTTTCGCCTCCAACCCCTGGGCCAACTGGCTCGCCGCCAACTCCAGGCGGCTGCTGGCTTCCAGCACCTGCTCGGCGCGTTGCAGCAACACATGGCCGGCCGGAGTGAGCGTCGGCTTGCGGCTGCTGCGGTCGAACAGCACCACATCAAGGTCAATCTCCAGGCTCGCCACGGCCGCGCTGACGGTGGACTGGCTCTTGCCCAACTTACGCGCCGCCGCTGAAAACGAGCCCTCGGTAGCCGCCTGGACAAATGCCTGCAGCACTTCGTGAGACGCCATGACTATCGCCTTGATCGATGGTTATTGGTTATGAAGTATCGGCCCCAAGGGTAATGATGGCAACCATCGTCACTCACGGAGCCGGGTCATGAACCCTACCAAGTCGATTACTGAACGCGTTTGCCAGGCCCTGGGCTTTGAAGGCCTGGCGCTATTGATCTGCACACCGCTGCTGGTCTGGATCACCGGTCGCCCGGCCCTGGAAATGGGCGCGGTGACCTTGGGGCTCAGCCTGTTGGCGTTGACCTGGAACATCATTTTCAACAGCCTGTTCGACCGTCTCAAAGTTCTCCTGCAGCTGTCCGGTGGCGCGTGGACCCGGGTGCTGCATGCGCTGATGTTCGAAGGCGGGCTGATTATTGTCGCCGTGCCACTGATTGCGGCATGGCTCAACATCAGCCTGCTGCAGGCGTTCATGCTCGACATCGGCGTACTGCTGTTTTTCCTGCCGTACACCTATGTGTATCACTGGGGGTATGACGTGTTGCGCGCCAGGTTCCTACAGAAACATGCCGCCCGAGGCCTCGATGCGCTGCCCGGTGATCCAGTGGCTGCCGTCGGCCAGCAACGCCGCAATCGCGCCGCCGATATCGTCCGGTAAGCCGGCCCGGCCCAGGGCGGTGTTGTTGGCGACCATGGCGTTGAGGTTGGCATTGTCGCGCACGGCGCCGCCGCCGAAGTCGGTTTCAATCGCGCCGGGGGCGAGGATGTTGACGCTGATGCCGCGCCCACCCAGCTCCTTGGCCTGGTAGCGGGTCAGCACTTCCATCGCGCCTTTCATCGCGGCATAGGCGGCGTAGCCAGGCAGGCTGAAACGCGCCAGGCCGCTGGAGATATTGAGGATGCGCCCGCCGTCGCGGATCAGCGGCAGCAGCTGCTGGGTCAGGAAGAATGGCCCCTTGAATTGGATCGCCACCAGTTGGTCGAACTGCGCTTCGGTGGTCTCGGCAAAGCTTGCATGCACGCCGATGCCGGCGTTGTTGACCAGAAAATCCAACTGATCCTGTGCGAATACATCCTTGAGTACGCCGGCCACTTCGCCGACGAAATCGCTGAAGGTCGCACTCTGGCTTACGTCCAGCTTGAGCATCGCGGCGCGGCCGCCCAGTTGTTCGATCTGTGCGACAACGGCCTGCGCCTCGTCGGCCTTGCTGTGGTAGGTGCCGATGATGTCGACGCCCTGTGCCGCCAGGTGCAGCGCGGCGCTTTTACCCAGGCCACGGCTGGCGCCGGTGATCAGTGCGATTTTACGGGTCATGGTGCAGTCCTCTTCTGATGTGATCGTGGGACTGAGTGTATTTGTCCGGCCATAACGTGATAAACACAGTGAAAGCGGAATCACTGGCCGGATAAGGCGAACAATCCCATGAACAAACTTGAACTGCTGCGCACCTTCGTGCGCGTCACCGAATTGTCGAGTTTCACCCAAGCCGGCGAGAGCCTGGGCCTGCCGCGCTCCACCGTATCCGAGCACGTGCAGGCGCTGGAGGAGTTGCTGGGCGCGCGCCTGTTGCAGCGCACCACGCGCAAGGTGCAGGCGACCCAGGACGGCCGGGTTTTATATGAGCGCAGCAAGGATTTGCTGGCGCACATGGAGGAACTCGAAGGCTTGTTCCGCCAGGATGAAACCCAATTGGCCGGGCGTATTCGGGTGGACATGCCGAACGTGATGGCGCGCGGCATGGTCCTGCCGCACCTGCCGGCGTTCATGGCGCGCCACCCGCTGATCGAGATGGAAATCAGCAGCTCGGACCGCCAGGTGGATCTGATCGCCGAAGGCTTTGATTGTGTGTTGCGCGTCGGCGCCCAGCCGGACCAAAGCGTGGTGGCCCGCAAGGTCTGCAGCATGCCGGTGGTCAACTGCGCGAGCCCGGCGTACCTGCAACGTTATGGCGTGCCCCAGACCCTAGCCGACCTGGCGCAGCATCAACTGGTGCACTACGTGCGGCCGTTGGGTGCGCGTTCCTCCGGGTTTGAATACCTGCAAGGCAACAAGGTGCATTACGTCGCAATGGCCGGGCGCGTGACGGTCAACAGTACCGACGCCTACCAGGCCGCGTGCCTGGGTGGTTTCGGTATCACTCAGGTGCCGCTGCCGGGGGTTCGAAGCTTGCTGGCCAGCGGCGAGTTGGTGGCGGTGCTGGCGGATTTTCAGGCACCCGCGCTGGATGTGTCGTTGCTCTACGCGGGGCAGCGGCATTTGCCGTTGCGGGTCCGGGTGTTTATGGATTGGCTGGCCGCTACCCTGCAAACCCATCTTTAACGCCGCGCCGACAACTGTTGCGGGGCCAGGAACGCATCGTGGAAGTAGTCGCGCACCGCCTGCATCGCCGGGGTGAACGCGCGCTCGCGGTGCCAGGCGAGGCCGACGCTCATGGGTGTCACCGGGTCGGTCACGGTCAAGGTCTCGATGCGCTTGCCCTCCAGGGACCAGGGCCGGTGCACCAGGTCGGAGAGGATCGCCACGCCGCTGCCATTGGCGACCATGCTGCGCACCGCCTCCACCGAACTGGTGCGCAGCCGCACCTGGGGCGTCTGCCCGGCCTGTTCCCAGTAGCGCATGGCGCTGTGTTCGGCCTCGTCCACGGTAAGCAGGATGTAGGGTTCCTGCGCCACGTCCGCCAGGCTCACGGCGCCGCGTTCGCACAGTGGGTGATGGCTGGGCAGCCACAAGCGGCGTTCCGAGTTGAAGAGGATTTCCGAGACGATATCCGGGTGGGTGAGGTTGGCGGTGAGCACCACGGCCATGTCGAACTGGCCGTCGAGCAGGCCCTGTTCGATGGCCTGGCGCTCCTGCTCGAACACCTCGATGGTCACGTCCGGGTGCCAGTGCTCCATGCGTTGCAAGTGGTGGGGCAGGAAATACCCCAACACCGTGTAGCTGGCCGCCAGGCGCAACACGCCGCTGGCGCGGTAGTCGGGCAGCGGGCTGTTGAGCGCGTCGTCGACGCTGCGCACGATCACGTAGGCGCGGTTGAGAAAATGCCGCCCGGCGTCGGTCAGGTTCATGCCCTGGGCCGAACGCACAAACAGCTGCACGCCGAGCATGGCTTCCAGCTCCTTGATCGCCGTGGTCACCGCCGACTGGGAAATGTTCAGGTGGATCGCCGCCTGGGAGATCTGGCCGATTTCGGCAGTGGCGACGAAGTAGCGAACTTGGCGCAAAGTCAGGGACATGGCTTTATCTGTTTTTCAGAAGATGGGCCATCTGATAATAGATCTTCCCAAGGGGTCAAGCGGAAGCCTACTTTTCCAGCATCAACTTGGCTGGAGCAACCGCGATGCAGGCAGTGGATTTCAACTCGGACATGGGCGAAGGCTTCGGCCCCTGGACCATCGGCGATGGCGTCGACGCGGAGCTGATGGCCTACATCAGCTCGGCCAATATCGCCACCGGCTTCCACGCCGGCGACCCCGGCACCATGCGCCGCACCGTGGAGCGCGCCAAGCAACTGGGCGTGGCCATCGGCGCGCACCCGGGCTTTCGTGACCTGGTGGGTTTCGGCCGTCGGCACATCAATGCACCGGCCCAGGAACTGGTAGACGACATGCTCTACCAGCTCGGCGCCCTGCGTGAAATCGCCCGCGCCCAAGGCCTAAGCCTGCAACATATCAAGCCCCACGGCGCACTCTACATGCACCTGGCCCGCGACGAAGAAGCCGCGCGGCTGCTGGTGCAGAACCTGCAAATCATCGAGCCGACGCTGTTGCTGTACTGCATGCCCAACTCGGTAATCTGGCGCGTAGCCAAGGAGTTGGGCCAACCGGTGGTACGCGAGTTTTATGCCGACCGTGAGTACGATCTGACCGGCTCCATCGTGTTTACCCGCACTGTGCGCGCACTCGATCCTGCTACCGTCGCGGCGCGGGTCCTACGTGCGTGTCAGACCGGGTTGGTGCGTACCGTGGAAGGCGAAGACCTGTTTATCGAATTCGATTCCATCTGCCTGCACAGCGACACCCCCGGTGCGCTGGAGTTGGTCGAAGCCACCCGCGAAGCCCTGGACCGGGCGGGTATCGCGGTAAAAACACCAGAATAAGAACTGCCCCTTACTTTTTTGCCTGCCTTTCTATAACGATTCCAAGAGGAACAGACATGGCTCAAACGTCCCCCATCCGCTACAGCTTCGGCGGCGATGAACACCTGTTTGCCGAGGTCAGCGACAGCATGTCCCTGGAGGCCTTTTTCACCGGCATGGCGGTGACCCGCGCGGTGGAACGCCTGGCCCTGGACGGTGTGCTGGACGTATGCCTGGCCAACGCGTCGTTCCAGATCCGCTTCGACCCCGACCGCATCGCGCCCCATGTGCTGCTCGACGCCGTGCAAACCGCCGAAGCCCAGGCCGTGGCCGAACGCACCTTGCACACGCGCATCATCGAAATCCCGGTGCTCTACAACGACCCCTGGACCCACGAAACCCTGATGCGTTTTCGCGACCGCCACCAGGACCCGACCGGCACCGACCTGGAATACGCCGCGCGCATCAATGGCCTGGCCGACGTGGACGCGTTTATCGCCGCCCACAGTGGCGCGCCGTGGTTTGTGTCGATGGTCGGGTTTGTGGCGGGGCTGCCGTTCATGTTCCAGATGGTCGAGCGCGCGCGGCAGTTGCAGGTGCCCAAATACCTGCGCCCGCGCACCGACACGCCGAAACTCACCCTCGGCCATGGCGGCTGCTTTGGCTGCATCTACTCGGTGCGCGGTGCCGGTGGTTACCAGATGTTTGGCGTGACCCCGGCGCCGATCTACGACCCGGCGCAGCAGTTGGCGTACCTCAAGGAACACATGGTGTTCTTCCGCCCCGGTGACATCGTGCAGTTCAAACCCATCGACCGCGACGCCTACGACAGGGCTGTTGCCGACGTGGACGCGGGCCATTTCGACCTGCGCATCCGCCCGGTGGAATTTTCCCTCGACGCGTTTCTCGCCGACCCCATCGGCTACCCGAAAACCCTGCAGGAGGCGCTGGCATGATTAAGGTCCTCAAACCCGGCCTCGCCACCTCCGTGCAAGACCTTGGCCGCGAAGGTTATTACCACCTGGGCATTCCGCCCTCCGGCGCGCTGGACCAGTACGCGTTGAGTGCGGCCAACCATCTGGTGGGCAACCCCATCGGCGCGGCGGGCCTGGAATGCACCTTGATCGGGCCGGAACTGGAGTTCCAGCAGGACGCGCTGGTAGCCCTCAGCGGCGCGTTGATGTCGCCGCGCCTGGACGGTGAAGTGGTGCATCAGGACACCGCGTTCCAGGTGCGCGCCGGGCAGGTACTGCGCTTTGAATTTCCCCACGCGGGTGCGCGCACCTACCTCGCGGTCGCCGGTGGCATTGATGTGCCGCTGGTGCTTGGCAGCCGGTCCACCTACACCCTCGGTGCGCTCGGTGGGTTTCATGGGCGGCGCTTGCAGGAGGGCGATGAATTGCCCATCGGCGCAGCCAGCGGCCAGGGCCGTGCGGGCAACAGTTTGCCCATGGCGCTGCGCCGCTCCGTCGGTGGCGACGTGACCCTGCGCGTGGTGCCGGGGCTGTATTACGAGCGCCTGACGGATGCAGCCAAAAGCAGCTTTTTTGCCGAACCCTGGACCGTGGGCTCCGAGGCGGACCGCATCGGCTATCGCTTCAAGGGCGGCAGCGCGTTGAGCTTTCAGCCGCGGGAGCAGCCGTTTGGCGCAGGTTCGGATCCGTCGAATATCGTCGACAGTTGCTACCCCATCGGTTCGATCCAGGTACCGGCGGGGTTGGAGCCGATTGTGCTGCATCGCGATGCGGTGTCGGGGGGAGGGTACGCGATGATTGGTACGGTGATCAGCGCGGACCTGGATTTGATCGGGCAGATGCAGCCGAACCAGCGTGCGGGGTTTGTTGCGGTGACGTTGGAGGAGGCGCTGGAGGCGCGGCGTATCTACAAGAAGCGGCTCAAGGCGATGGCTAGTTTGTTCACAGGCTAAAAATGTGGGAGGGGGCTCGCCCCCTCCCACATTTTTTACAGTGTTGTGTCAGAAGATTTGGGTGAACAGCCAGTACAAACTGCCTGACAGGAGAATCGCCGCCGGCAACGTCAACACCCACGCCATCGCCAGATTACGGATCGTGCGCATCTGCAACCCACCCCCATTTGCCACCATGGTCCCCGCCACACCGGACGACAACACATGAGTGGTCGACACCGGCAAGCCATACATATCCGCCGCGCCGATGGTCAGCATCGCCACCATTTCCGCCGACGCGCCTTGGGCGTAAGTCAGGTGGGTCTTGCCGATCTTCTCGCCCACCGTCACCACGATGCGCTTCCAGCCGACCATGGTGCCCAGCCCCAGCGCGATGGCCACGGCGATCTTGACCCACAGTGGAATAAAGCGCGTGGACGCGTCGATCTGGTCCTTGAACAGTTTCAGTTTGCCCTGGGTGTCGGCGTCGAAATTGCCGACTTTGCCCTTGTCCATCAAGCGAATGGTTTCGCTGGTCAGGTACATGTCGTTACGCACGTTGCCGACGGCTTCGACGGGGACTTTGGCCAGGGAGCCGTAGCCTTTTACTTCGTCACCGATATGCCCGGCCAGGGCGGCGAGGGCCGGCACCAGTTCCGGCGTGGCTTCCTTGGTGCGCACGTAGGTCGAGAGGATCGGGCGCGGGTCGCCTGCCAGCGGTTGCGGCGCGCTTTTCACCAGCGCCGCCTGGGTCACTTCGGCCACGGCGGCGAACTGCAACGACTGCTCGGCCGGCATGGTACGGTTCAGCGCGTAGGCCATCGGCAGGGTGCCGACCAGAATCAGCATGATCAGGCCCATGCCCTTCTGGCCATCGTTGGAACCATGGGCGAAGGACACGCCGGTGCAGGTGGCGATCAGCATGCCGCGAATCCACCACGGCGGCGGGGTGTCGCCCTTTGGCGCCTTGTACAGCGCGCGGTTTTTCACGAAGGCGCGCAGGGCCAGCAACAGCAAGGCGGCGAAGGCGAAGCCGATCAGCGGCGACAGCAGCAGCGCGTAACCGATCTTGATCGCCTGGCTCCAGTCCACCCCACTGGTGCCGTCACGCCCGTGCATCAAGGCATTCGCCACGCCCACGCCGATGATCGAGCCGATCAGCGTGTGGGAAGACGACGCCGGCAAGCCCAGCCACCAGGTGCCGAGGTTCCACAGGATGGCGGCGATCAGCAGGGCGAAGATCATCGCGAAACCGGCCGATGAACCGACCTGCAAAATCAGCTCTACCGGCAGCAGCGCAATGATGCCGAACGCCACGGCGCCGCTGGACAGCAGCACGCCGAGGAAGTTGAAAAAGCCCGACCACACCACCGCAAAATGCGGCGGCAGCGAGTTGGTATAGATCACCGTCGCGACCGCGTTGGCGGTGTCGTGGAAACCGTTGACGAACTCGAAACCCAGGGCGATCAGCAGTGCCACACCCAGCAGCAGGAAGGGCGTCCAGGTGGTGACCACCGTGCCCAGTTCGTGCATGTCGTGCATCAGGCTGTAGGCGGTAAACAACAGGCCCATGGCGAGGATGGCGAAAAACATGATTACCGTGATCAGGCTGGGTTTCTTGTCCAGCCGGGGTTTGGGGGCCGCGGGTGACGCGTGGGAGGAAGCAGTCAGGGAAGGGGTGGCCATGCCGGAGCATCCAGTGTGGGGAGGATGCCTTTCATGATCATTGCAAGATGTTACAGAGATGCTGCCGTGGATCAGTGTTTACAGGAATCGAGTTGGCCGTCGGTCTAACAGCCTGCATAAATCAAATGTGGGAGGGGGCAAGCCCCCTCCCACATTTGAAGTGCATTTCAGATTCAGTAATCTCTGCGTTTGCGGAACGCCCAGCGCCCGGCAATCAGGGTAAACGTCGCCACCAACGCCACCAGAATCCAAAACCCCTCCGGGTCCTGTGAAAGCGGCACTCCACCGACGTTCATGCCAAAAAAACCGGCAATGATGTTGATCGGCAGCGCCAGCACCGTCACCACGGTAAGGGTGAACAGCGTGCGGTTGCTTTGCTCGTTGAGGTTGGCGGCGATCTCTTCCTGCAACAGCTTGATGCGCTCACCCAGGGCCGTCAGGTCGTTGATGATCAGCGCAAACTCCTCGGTGGACTTGCGCAATTCCTTCACGTCTTCCTTTTGCAGCCATTGTGGCGGGCGGTTGAGCAGGCGCAACAGCGAGCCGGGCTCCAGCGCGAGCAGGCGTTGCAGGCGCACCAGCACCCGGCGTGCGGCACCCAGCTCGGCGCGGTTGGTAGACAGGCGCGAGGACAATAACTGGTCTTCGATATGGTCGACGCTGATGCTGGTCTTGCGCACGATCTGCGTCAGCACTTCGCCCTGGTCACGCAGCAGGTGCACCAGCAGCTCCAGCGGCGAGCGAAAGTGTTCACCGGCTTTTACCGACGAGCGCAATTTATCCACCGAGTGCAAGGGTTGCAGGCGCGCGCTGATCAACAAGCGGCTGCGCGCGCACACCCACAGCGTGGAAATATCCGACGAAACCATGCTGCTGAAGTTGAACACCACGTCGTTGACCACCGCCAGCAAGGCCGAGTCGACGTGTTCGATACGCGTGGAACGCGAGCCTTCGTGCAGGGCTTCGAAGAACTCCTCGGGCAGGTCCAGGTTCGCCTGCATCCAGCGCTCACACGCGGCGTGGGCCAGGTTCAGGTGCAGCCACAGGAATTCTTCAGGGTCGGCCGGTTGCTGCAAGGCCCGCAGGGCCGTGGCCGAGTCGATCTGTTCGGCTTTTTCACCGGGGCGAAAACGGAAACCGTAAAGCAAGCCAAACAGGTCGGAGTCCTGGTGGCTGTGGTCGATGCTGTGGTTCATGGAGGCTCGCAGAGAAAAGGCCTGTAGGACATTTCACAGGTCGCGTGGCGAATGATCACAGGCTTGTTTGACAGTTTTATGACAATTTTTTGTTTATTTCGCTTTAGTGACATTTTATTGACCACTTGTCAGGATTCGTTCAAGAAGGCTCTAAACCGGCCGATTCAGCGCGTTAACAACCGTCAGGGATGAGCGGTGCCTTTGTCGACAGGGAGGTCAAGGCGTGTGCACGCCACTTACCTGTATCGAGGCTTTTCCCCGATGAATATTTTGCGAACCTCTTTGAGAGCACAAATCCTGTCGCTGCTCGGTGGCAGCCTGCTGGCGATCCTGTTGATCGCCCTGGCGTGTTTCAACTTCCTCTCCAACGGGGTGCAGAGTTATCGCAGTTTGATTGACGGGCCATTGCTCACCTCGCAACTGATCGACGAGGCCAACCTGCAGTTCAAGGTGCAGGTGCAGGAATGGAAAAACGTCTTGTTGCGCGGCAAACAGCCCCAGGACATGGAGAAATACTGGGGCCAGTTCCAGGACCGGCAGCGCGATGTGCAAGGCATTCTTGCGCGCCTGGTCACCCAGACCAGCAGCGACCCGACCTTGAGCCGGCGCATCGACACCCTGCGCCAGGAACACCTGCAACTGGGCGCGGCCTACCAGCGCGGGCGTGATGCCTACGTGGCCGCAGGCGCTGATCCTACGGCCGGTGACATCGCCGTGAAGGGCGTGGACCGCGCCACCAGTGAGCAGATGAGCGCGTTGGTCGCTGACCTGCGTGAACAAGGCAGCCAGAAATCCGTGGCCATCAGCGCCTATGCCGAGCGCACCGTGATGGTGGGCCTGGCGATCATGCTGCTGTCGGGTGTGCTGATCGGCTTGTTCAGCCTGTGGTTGATCAACCGCAACCTGATCCTGCCGATCCGTGGCCTGATCGACTACGTGACGCAATTGAGCCATGGGCGGTTCGCCGAGCGCGTCGCCAGCCGTCGCCAGGATGAATTGGGGCATCTGGCGGCCGCCGCCAATACCCTGCGCGACTTCCTGGCCGAGACCTTCAACCGCCTGCAACGCAGCGCTACCGATCTGGTGAGCGCCAGCGGCGAATTGAATTCGATCGCCGGGCAGATGGCTACCGGCACCCATGAGCAATTCAACCGCACCGACCAGGTGGCCACGGCAATGACCGAAATGTCGGCCACCGCCCAGGAAGTCGCGCGCCACGCCGCCAGTGCCTCGCGCGCTGCCGATGAAGCGGATCATTCGGCCCGCGAAGGCGGCGAGGTGATGAAAGTCACCATCGCCACCATCGGCCAGATGCGCAATGAAATCCTCAACACCGGCACCATCATCCGTCGCCTGGAAACCGACAGCGTGCGCATCGGCAAAGTGCTCGAAGTGATTCGTGGCATCGCCGAGCAGACCAACCTGCTGGCGCTCAATGCCGCCATCGAGGCCGCGCGTGCAGGCGAAGCCGGCCGTGGTTTTGCCGTGGTGGCCGATGAAGTCCGCAGCCTGGCGCAACGCACGGCGGCGTCGATCATCGAGATCAACCAGATTATCCAGGCGGTGCAAACCGGCGCGGTGGATGCGGCCGAGGCGATTGTGTCCGGTCAGTCATGCAGTGATGACAGTGTGGAAAAAGTCACCCAGGCCGGCGCCATGCTGGCGCACATCACCCAGGCGGTGGAGGCGATCCGCGACATGAACCGCCAGATCGCCACGGCGGCCGAGGAGCAGACCTCGGTGGCCGAGGATATTTCGCGCAATATCACGCAGATCACCCAGGTGGCCACGGCCAACCTCGACAATGTGCAGCGCACCGAAGCGGCGAGCCACAACCTGCGCGGGTTGTCCGGTGAGCTCAATGAGGTGACGGCGCGCCTGGGCGCCTGATCAAACGGTCGGCAGGCTGAACGTGAACACGGTGCCGTGCTCCTCGCCGGTGGACACGCTCAGTTCGCCGCCATGGGCCTCGGCAATCTGCTTGACGATATACAAGCCCAGGCCCAGGCCGGCCTGAGGCGTATCCGTGGCCGGTCGCGAGTAAGGTTCGAACAATCGCGGCAAGGCTTGCGCGTTGATTTGCCCGGGGTTTTTGACGGTCAGGTTGAAGCGGCCTTGTTCGATATTTGCCGTGACCACCACCGGCCCATCATGGCTGCCGTGGTGGATGGCGTTGGCCACCAGATTGGAGAGCAATTGCGCCAGGCGGTCGCGGTCGCCGCTCACGCCTCGCAGCTCGCCGATCTCGGCGTGGATGACGCGTTGCGGATGCACGCCCTGGACTTCCGACACCACCTGTTGCAATGCGGCTTGCAAACCCTGGCAGTCGCTGATGTTCAGCGGGATACCGCTGCCCATGCGGCCACGGGCGAAATCCAGCACGTCTTCGACCAACTGCGCGGCGCGGCGCCCGCTGGCAAGCATATGCCTGAGCAGCGTGTCGGTGGCCGGGTCCGGGTGCTTGCGCAGCAGTCGCTCGGCACCAAAATTGATGGCGTGCAGCGGGTTGCGCAGGTCATGGCCGAGCACGGCAATAAATTGCTCGCGCAGTTCGGCAGTGCCGCGTTCTTCCTGCAATTGCGCGTGGGTCTGCTGTGCGGCTTCTTCGGCTTCGATCTGCAACGACAGCACCCGCGCGAACGACTCCATGGTCGACTGGATCGCGCTACTGCGCAGGTTGGCGGGGTTGGGGTCGAGGGCGCAAATGGTGCCGAAGAAACGCCCGTCGGTGCGGAACACTGGCACCGAGATGTAGCTTTCGAATTGGTAGAGACGCGGGGTGTGGTGGTCGTGGTACAGCGGGTCTTCGCTGGCTTTGTCGATTACTACCGACACGTGGGAGCCGCGAATTTCGTGACAAATTGTGGTGGTCAGGTCCAGCTCGCCGCCCACGCCGAGGCCGAAGTTCAGCTGGTCGAGGACGGCACACGCGGTCCAGGTGTCGTCGGTTACCCGGGCGACGGCAGCAAAGCGCAGGCCGGTCATGTCGTTGATGACTTGGAGCATCGCGGGTACGGCGCTGATTCGGCCAATGGTGGCGATGTCGGCGGCTTTTTGGCCCATGCAGCAGTCTCGATCCGTCAGGTGCTGAGCGTTATGCCCCCGCCAATGGGCCAATAGTAGCGCTGCGGTCGCACGACGCCCATTAAAACGGCCATAAAAAAACGCGCCACCCTAAGGTGGCGCGTTTTTTAAAGGGTCAAATCAAGTGTCTTGCTTGTCTTCCAGCACAGCGCCGGTCTTGGCGTCGAGCTTGACTTCAAACTTCTTGCCGGCGGTGTCGGTCAGGTCGACTTCGTACACCAGCACACCGTTTTTGTGGTCCAGCTCGGTGTCGTTGATGGTGGCGCCGGCGTGTTTGGCCAGTGCGGCGGCGTTGAGCTTCTCGAAAGGCATCACGGCGCCGGACTTGAGCAGACCTTCGATCTGGTCTGGGCGAACGTCAGCCTGGGCCAGGCCGGCAGTAACGGTCAGGGCGGCAGCGGCGAACAGAGTGGTCAAGGTTTTCATGGTGCTTTTCCTTTTTCGGTGAGCTGTTTAAGTGGGCTCAGGTTATTCAGTGCAACTTAATTCATGCTTAATTAGTTCAAGCAGTTGCGCCGTTCGTTCCCTTCGCCCACAAAAAGCCCTGGCACTCAGTACTTATGGTCGTTCAGCAGGTCTTGCACGCTGGACGACGGCCAGCGTTTGTAGAACTTCAGCAGTTCGGCCGCACGGTTGGTGAAGATGCCGTCGACGCCGGCTTTCATCACCTTGTCGAAATCCACCGGCTCGTCCACGGTGTAGACGTGCACCAGCAGGCCCTTGTCGTGGGTCAGCTGATTCATTTCCGGCTTCACCAGGTCGGTGTAGCTCTGGTCGCCATGATCGGTCAGCTCAGCCGAGGGGCCGGTGCCGATGGCGCCGAGGCTCTTGGCTTCGTCCACCCATTTTTCGAACTCGGCGGGGTCTTTCGGCTCTTGCTTGGCGTAGTAGGCGGCCTTGGTCGGTTCGCCGGATTCGGCGAAGGTCTGCTTGGATTTCGGCTCGATGCTGCCTTCGCCTACCCACAGCAGCAGGATTTTCGGCGTGTTTGGCATTTCTTTCTGCAGCTCTTTCAAGCTCGCAGTTTCGAAGGTTTGCAGCACCACGCGGCCCTTGCCCTGGCCGACGCCGGTGTTGCTCTTGCCCAGCTTGGAGCCGGCGGAGCTCAACCAGCCTTTGTCCAGCAGCTTGTTTTTCAGGTCGGCTTCGATGCCCGGGAATTGCTTGGGCTCTTTGGTTTCGATGTACAGGCCGGGTTTGTGCTGCGGGTTGCCTTCGGCGATCTTGATGATGTCGTCCAGGCTCTGGATTTTCAGGCCGACGAAGCCTGGGCGCGCACGGTCCGGGTAGGCGGCGTTGAACCAGCTGCCGGCGTCGAGGGTTTGCAGTTCTTTCCAGGTGAACTCGTTGGCCGGCGCGTCTTTGCGCTCGGGGAACTTGGTGGCCACGTCGGTGGTGCGCTGCAGGTTGTTGTCATGCAGGGCGAAGAGGACGCCGTCCTTGCTGCGCTGCAGGTCCATTTCCAGGTAGTCGGCGCCCAGGTCGCGAGCGACCTTGTAGGCAGCGGCGGTGGACTCGGGCGCGTCGTAGGACGCACCTCGGTGCGCGATCACGGCAGGGTAGGGAATGCCTTCGTTTGTTGCCAATTCAGCCGGGCTGATCGGGTCGGCAGCCTGCGCCTGGCCGAGGCCGAGCATCAGGGCCAGCAGCAAGGCGCTCTTGGTAAACGTGACAGGCATATGCGAAGTCCTTTCGTGGAGGTAGCTTTGAGAAGGCCTCCTTTTTAACAATTGATTGCGAAAGGCGCTATCACCAAACCGACATTAACGTGCGCACGCGCCAATTTTCTCGGTTTTTTTTCGATGCATTGCAGTACTCTTGCCCGCAGCTGTTCCGTTAGAGGACAGGACTTTCTGCCACGCGTGTAAACCATCTTTCCAGTCCCTGTGGGACTTTTCAGTGAGGTTTACCATGCGCATCACGTCCGCACTTATCTGCCAGGCTGCCGACCAACTCCACGGTTTTGTTGGCCTGAACCGCAAGACCGGCCAGTACATCGTGCGTTTCAGCGAAGACTCCTTCGGCATGGATGTGGCCGACGACGGCATCATCCCCACCGCCGAATTCGTCTGGCTGCCGGCCCCCGAGCAAACCATGACCCTGTCGCGCGAGCGTATTCAGTTGCTGCTCGACCAGAATATCGACGAGCGCATCAACATCACCGAACCGCTGCGCGCGTATATGCGCCGGGTGGAGATCCCGCAGATCAGTGCGTTGCGCAGTTTGGTGAGCTGAGCCACACAGGAGCGGTCACTCGCTTGTGAAGGCGTAAGCCCGCTCCACCTTGCACACCCGCGTCTGAAACGCCGAATACCAGCTGGCGCGCCCTTGCTCGCGCACCGCACGGTGCTCGGCCTGCTGTTTCCAGGCCAGGATCGCGGCCTCGCTGCTCCAGTACGACACGGTGATGCCCAGACCATCCTCGCGCGCCGATTCGACCCCGAGAAACCCCGGTTGCTCGCGCGCCAGTTCGAGCATGCGGGTGGCGGCCTCGCCGTAGCCTTGGTCGCCCTCGGTGCGCAGGGAGCTGAAAATCACCGCGTAGTAAGGCGGGGCAGGTGTGCGCGCGATCACAGCGATTGCTCCTGGCAGGCCTTGAGCAGGGCGATCACCAGGGGCGGGGTAATGCCCTTGAGCGCGGCGCGTTCGGGTTGGAACAAGGTGGTGACGAAAAACGGATGGTCCAGCAATTCCGCTGCGCGCAGCTCGCCCGCCGCGTCGTGGCCGCTGGGGATCAGGTCACCCGCCAGCAGCGCCTCCTGGAACTGCGGGTTGACGCCGTAGCTGCAGCGATAACCTTCGTGCAGGTCCAAGGTGCCGTAGGCGTCGGCGATGCGCGTGTAAGGCACTAAACGCAGGGTGCCGGTCGCTTCCACCAGGGAGCAACTCAGGGGGGTGATGATTGCGCGCGTGGCCTGCGGGGCGAGTTCGCCGTGTTCGGCGTCGGCCCAACTCAATACATTGCGGGCATATTCCAGCATCGCGTGTTGAAACCCGCCGCAGGTACCGAGGAAAGGTCGCCGTTGCTCGCGGGCAAAACGGATGGCGCGCAGGGCGCCCTCGGTGTCGCGGTAGGGGCTGGCGGGCACGCACCAGAAACCGTCGAAGCCGTGCAGCTCGGTGGCGGGTGTGAGGGTGTCGGTGTCGAGCCAGTGCAGGTGAACCTTCAGGGCGAGGTGGTCGGCGGCCTGTTGCACGGCAATGGGAATCGCCTGGTGCGCGGTTACATCGGGGTTGTAGTCGCCGATCAGGGCGAGGTGCAGCGCAGTGGCGTTCATCAAAGGCATCCCATGGCTTGTTGTGTCCTGGCGGGCACTATAGATTGGCGTTCGCGCAATCAATATTGGCGTTTAAGCATAGGATCAATGCAGTGGCGCACTATCAAATCGATTATCCCGACCTGTCGTTGATCCTCGCACTGGTGCGCGGAGGCACCCTGGCGCGGGCGGCGGCGTTGTTGCGGGTGGACGTCTCCACAGTGTTCCGTGCGGTGCGGCGCCTGGAGGCGGCGCTCGGCCAGACGCTGTTTGAAAAAAGCCGCGCGGGCTACCTGCCCACCGGCTTGGCCAGCACCCTGGCGCAGCAGGCAGAACAGGCGGAGCAGGCACTGGAAGCCGCGCGGGTTGGAGTGGAGCAGGGCGGTGAGGTGATCAGCGGCACGGTGCGCCTCACCTGCACCGATTCGGTGTTGCAGGGCTTGCTCCTGCCGGCCCTGGCGCACTTCATGCCGGCGTACCCGGCGCTGACCCTGGAACTGAGCACGTCGAATGATTTTGCCAACCTCAGCCGCCGCGATGCGGACATCGCCCTGCGCCTGACCACGGCGCCGCCGGAACATCTCGTAGGACGCTGCCTGGGCACTGTGTCGTACCAGGTCTGCGCCAGTAGTGAGTATGTTCGCCGCCACCCAGATGCTGAGTTGGCCGACCTGGCCTGGATTGCCCCGGACGATTTTCTGCCCGACCACCCCACCGTCGCCTGGCGCCGTGAACACTTGCCCGGCGTGCGCCCCAGTTATCGCTGCAACAGCATGTTGTCGGTGACTGAGTTGGTGCGGGCAGGGTTGGGTGTGGCGGCGTTGCCGGATTTTCTGTTGGACGGGACGTTGCAACCACTGGGCCCCGCATTGGCAGGGCACGACACGGCGCTGTGGTTGCTGACGCGGCCGGATTGCCGGGCGCTGCGCTCGGTGGTCACGCTGTTTGAAGAGCTGGGCCGGCACTTACGAACGAGGCTTTAAGACAACACAAAACCCATGTGGGAGGGGGCAAGCCCCCTCCCACATGGGTCCTGCGTTGTTATTGAGTTTTTCGTACGTAGTGCTCATGCATTTCGCATGTGAGGGTTTCGATGTGTTCTGTCAGTTGCTTGGTCATTTCCGTGAGCCGGGTGTTCTGCTCCAGCAGTTCCAGCAGCTGTTTGGTGGTTTGCGCCGCCTGGGCCTGGCGCTCGGTGTTGGCCACGGCCAACGCTTCGCGGTGCTGCGCATCGGCGTCCGATTGGGCTTTGTCCCGCGCGGCCTGGCGGGTTTGGGCCAGCAGGATCAACGGCGCGGCGTAGGCCGATTGCAGGCTGAAGGCCAGGTTGAGCAAGATGAACGGGTACACGTCGAAATGCGTGATGCCGGTCATGTTCAGCACCACCCACAAAATCACGATCGCGGTTTGCGCGCCGAGAAACGTCGGTGTGCCAAAGAAGCGTGCAAAGGCTTCAGCCTTGAGGGCAAAGGTGTCATTGCCGAAGGTCGGCGCCAGGTGGGCGTGGCCACGGTGGAAACGCAAGTGGTCGACGGGGGCGGCTTCGGGCTTGTCTGGGGTCATGGTGGGCTCGGGTCATTAACGTTAAGACAGTGAATCACTATAGTCCTGGCGACCTGTCTTACACATGAATAACCCGGGGCCTACTTATCGGCCGGCACGCTCGTTGGCAAACGCACTCACTGCCTGCACGGCTTCGCTGGTGCCTTCGCGAATCTGCAGGATCACTGTACCGGCGCGGTTGGCCAGGTCCACGCCCTGCGCGGCGCGGTCGCGGGTGCCGTCCATGCTGTCGATGGCCTGGCGGGTTTCGTCCTGGATCTTCGCGATCATGCTGGAAATTTCCGCCGTCGAGCCACTGGTGCGGGCGGCCAGTTGCCGGACTTCATCGGCCACCACGGCAAACCCGCGCCCTTGCTCTCCCGCGCGCGCCGCCTCAATGGCCGCATTCAGTGCCAGCAAATTGGTCTGGTCGGCGATGCCACGAATGGTGTTGACGATGGTGGTGATCTGCTGCGAACGCTCGCCAAGCTTGGCGATCAGTTGCGAGGAACCGTCGATATCGGCAGCAATTTCGCGCATGCCGTTGGCGCTTTGCTGGATCACGTCGGCGCCTTTTTCGGCGATGTCCCGGGTATTCAGGGAAATGTGATACGCCTGGGCAGCGCTGGCCGCATCGGCCGCATGCTGTTGCACCTGTGCGGTGATATCCGAGGCAAACTTGACCACCTTGCACAGGCGTCCGCTCGCGTCGTAAACCGGGTTGTAGTTGGCTTCGAGCCACACGGCCTGGCCATTTTTATCCACACGCTCGAATTGGCCACTGAACAGCTCGCCCTGGTTCAGGCGCTGCCAGAAATCACTGTAGGCCGTGCTCTTGGCCAGCTCGGGTGTACAGAACAGGCGATGATGCTTGCCCTGGATCTGCGCCAGGCTGTAGCCCATGCGCTGCAAAAAGTTCGCGTTCGCCGTGATGATGGTGCCGTCGAGGTTGAACTCGATCACTGCCATTGCGCGGCCAATAGCTGCCAGCTTGGCGTTAGATTCGCTCTCGGCTTGCAGGCGCGGCGTGACGTCCATGGCGTACTTCACGACCTTGATCACGTGGCCTGCGTCATCGCGCACCGGGTTGTAGCTCGCTTCCAGCCATACCGACTGACCATTACCCGCTACCCGTTCGAACGTACCCGATTGGAATTGGCCGTTGCGCAGGTTCGACCACAGTTGGTTGTACTCGGCGCTACGGGCGAAGGCGGGCGTGCAGAACATCCGGTGGGGCTGGCCCACCACCTGATCGGCGCGGTAATGCATGCAATTGAGAAAGTTGTCATTGGCCCGCAGCACGTTGCCTTGCAGGTCGAATTCGATCACCGCCATGGAGCGCTCGATGGCGTCCAGCAGGCTGGTCTGTTGGGCCAGGGTGTGTTGCAGGGTACTGATGGTTTTTTTGTGGGCGTTGAATAGCATGTTCGGGGGCTCGGGCAAGCAAGCGGCAGGGAGTATCCATGTATATGCGCCTGCCCCCGTACGGCATTTGCGGTACGGTTGACGTGCTCATTGTCAGCCTCCATGTGCTGACAGCGGGTTGGAACAACGGGTTAAGAGTGATCAGCCTGACAAGAAGTTCGCCTGAGGGGCAGGACCTTTTCTGGGTAGGTGACGAGTGGTGGCATTATGATGCTGATTTGCCCGCTGCGCGGAAAATTCAGACAGGGTGTCGTAGGACAATTTCAGGCGGAATGGGCGATCAGTTCGTCGCTGATATTCACCCGATTACGCCCGGTGTCCTTGGCGGCATACAGCGCGCGGTCCGCCGCATTCAGCCACATGGCCGCGTCGGTGAAGGACGGCTGGAAATCCGCCAGGCCGATGCTGAGGCTTACGCGCAGCTCCGGGATCTGCGGGTTGCGGTAATTACTGAAGGTTTCGCGCATGCGCTCCATGACCTGCGCGGCCTGCTTCAAGGGCATTTTCGGAAGAATCACGCAGAACTCATCGCCCCCGTAACGCCCGGCCAGGTCGTTTTCCCTCAGGTTGCGCCGCAGTTCCAGGCTCAGTTGACGCAGCACCGCGTCACCGACGATGTGGCCGTGTGAGTCATTGATCTGTTTGAAGTGGTCGATATCGATCAGCGCGATGGTGGCGTGGCTTTGCTGTTGGTGGCATTTGTGAAACTTGAGGTGCAGCAGGTCTTTCCAGGAGCCGTGGTTGAGCAGGCCGGTCAGGCTGTCGATGCGGCTCAAAGCACTGAGGGCACGTTTGTGTTCCGAGAGTTTGATCGCCAACTGATAGCAGACCATGCCAATGGCCATGGGGTAGAGGGTCAGCATCGGCAGGCAGGCGTAGACCTGAACCAGGCTGACACTGGGATTGAACTGCAGCCCGAACAGCAACCCCGCCAGTGCCACGCCGACTGCCTGTGCCACGGCCCCGCGTATCAACAAGCGTTTGCCGCCGGCGGCGACATTGTTCATGGCGACCATCGACAGCAGGGTCACGGTGGTCAGGGGCGTGAACTGCAGTGTCGCCGCCCAGAAGCCGCTGAACAGGGCGTCGAATACCAGGTTGCGTTGCTCGGCGTCGTAGGGGAATTTGGCGCGGGTTGCCAGCTGATACGCCAGGTGCGGCCAGACAAAACCATTGGCCAGCAGCAATGCCCAGATCCAGCCAGGCATGGCCAGCGGGTACAGGGCCGCGATCACACTCAGACAGCACATGGCTGTGCCGATGATCCGTGGCCTGTAGATACGCCTGGCAAACGAAAGCCCTTTGCCTTGTCTGTTTTCCATAGATTCCTGATTCTGCTGCTTTTTTACAGATACGGCCGTGCGCGTTCGCTGGATTAACCGTTGATCGGATAATGCCGGTGAATATTGTCAGTTATTCACGTGGGAATAATCAGTGTCCTTCCAGGCCATTTGCGCAAAACAGAGGGCGAATGCGTCAAAAACGACTCGGAATGTCGCTCACACAACGGCTTTTACGGCTGGCGCCGTGCGGTGACTTCGTAGCCCGCCAGGAATAGGTCGATGGCCGACTCGATCACACTGGCCTGCTGGGTGGCATCGAGGATGGGCTGGCCGAGGGTGATCTGTGGCCAGAACGCGAAAGCCTTGAGCAGGCTTTGTATCTGATGAGCGGCAAATGCCGGGTCGCTGCAGGATAAGCGGCCGTCTGCCTGGGCGGCGCGAACCCATTGGGTAAAGCCTTCTTCACGCTGGCTCAGGCGGTTGACCATGTCCTGCGCGCGCTCGGGTGAATGGATGGTGGCGGCGATGGCAACCCTGGCGAGGTCGAGGAAGTTTGCGTCCGACATCATC
Organism: Pseudomonas sp. AC463; assembly: GCF_979253585.1. Taxonomy (NCBI): domain Bacteria; kingdom Pseudomonadati; phylum Pseudomonadota; class Gammaproteobacteria; order Pseudomonadales; family Pseudomonadaceae; genus Pseudomonas; species Pseudomonas sp. AC463. The sequence continues at coordinate 45,148 of NZ_CEEDDZ010000002.1, forward strand.
TTCATCTTCGCTTCCAGCAACCCGCGCAATTGTTCGCGTAACGGGCGGTCACTGGCGTAGCCAATATCAAGCTGCGCGACGGTGCTGGCCCAGAGTTGGTGGAGTATTTCGGCGAACAGCTCTTCCTTGCTGGGGAAGTGGTTGTACACCGTGCGCTTGGAAACGCCGGCGGTGGCGGCGATCTTGTCCATGCTGGTGACCTCGAACCCGTTCGCCCGAAACTCGGCGATAGCCGCAGCCACGATGGCTTCGCGTTTACGGTCGGTGAGGCGTTGAGGGGCAGTCATGGGTGGCGTTCGGCTCTTCAGGGAAAATTACACTGGGTAGTTTACTTGTTCCGGATTTTGTTGCAATCTTGAAACTACACTGTGCAGTGTAATTTATGAGCGGACCGTAGGAGTCACTCTGTAATGGCCACCATCTCATCCCGTCTCAAGCCGTCGCCTGCGGCGCTCAAGCCTGCCGAACAGGGCCAGGAGCATTTCAGCAATGATGCCCCGGTGCAGCACGGCGGCTTTGGCAAGACCTTGCGTATTTTCTGGAACATGTTGTTCAACAAGCCGCGAAGCACGCGGCCGGTGGGCAATATTCCCGTGCAACCTCTCACGCGGGAACAATTGTTTGCCGCGCCCGATCACAGCGTGTTCCGCCTCGGGCATTCCACCGTGTTGCTGAAAATGCGCGGCAAGTTCTGGGTCACCGACCCGGTGTTTGCCGAACGCGCCTCGCCCTTCAGTTGGGCCGGTCCCAAGCGCTTCCACCAGCCGCCCATCAGCCTTGAAGAGCTGCCGCCCCTGGAGGCGGTGATTCTTTCCCACAATCATTACGACCACCTTGACCGTAACGCTGTCATCCAATTGGCCGCCAAGACCCGCTACTTTCTGGCGCCGCTGGGCGTGGGCGACCTGTTGATCAAATGGGGCGTAGATACCGACAAGGTACGGCAACTGGATTGGTGGCAGGGCACCGACGTGGATGGCATCCGGTTTGTCGCCACGCCTGCGCAGCATTTTTCCGGGCGCGGCCTGTTTGATGGCAACCAGACCCTGTGGTGTTCCTGGGTGATGATCGACGGCGCGCGCCGGATCTTTTTCAGCGGCGACACCGGCTACTTCGACGGCTTCAAACGCATCGGCGAACAGTACGGCCCGTTCGACCTGACACTGATGGAAACCGGCGCTTACAACGTCGACTGGCCGCACGTGCACATGCAGCCCGAACAAACCCTGCAAGCGCATCTCGACCTCAGGGGGCGCTGGCTGCTGCCGATTCACAACGGCACGTTCGACCTGGCGTTCCATGCCTGGCACGAACCCTTTGACCGCATCATGGCCCTGGCCTGGGAGCGCAATGTGTCGATCACCACACCGCCGATGGGCCAGGCGTTCAGTTTGAACCAGCCTGAGCGCGGGTATGCGTGGTGGCTGGAAGTTGAAACCCAGGGGGCGCAAGAGCGTCTTGTGAGCTGACGGCAGAGGTCGGCGAAAAAGGAAGTTTCAAGCTGTTTCGAAGCTGCGACAGGCGACCATCAAGGGTGCGATGATCCGCGAAATTTCATGTTTCGGGGGGCGCTCTGATGGACATTAAATGTAAGAAGCTTTGGCTCGCGGGCCTGCCCTGTCCCTCGGAGCATCCGCCGGCGGCGCTCCAGGAGCCGGCAACGCGGGCGCAACCTCCCAGCGATGATGCGGGCCTGCGCGGTATCAACTTTGGTACCGATCCGCGCGCGGATCTTCACGCCAAGGCCGGCGTGCCGATTCCCGGTTATGACGCCCCGGCTCTGCCGCTCAAACCCCTGCGTGATCCGTCGCTGTCATTGGTGGCCTTGAGCGGAGTCGACCCGTCGGGCGAGGTCAAGGTGGAAGTACCGCTGGTGCAGAACAACAGCATCCACTCCCCCGACCAGGCACTGGCCGGCAGGCGTGTGGGGTTCGCTGAACTGCTTGTGCAGGGCAATCGGCGCGAACCTATCGAACACCGCGCGGCCTTCCTGCAAGCGCTGATCACCTTGCGGCAGGCCGGCGCGCAATTGGTGCCCGTGCCTGCGCAGTGGTGCGATACCCGCCTGCAGTTCAACCTGCATACCCGTAATGAAATCGATGAACACATCAGCGACTATCGGCTGGACGCCTTGGTGTCCGACAGCCGTACGGCTGCGTTTCATGCGGCGTGCTGGAGCGGTTACCCAGGCCTGGGCGAGCACCTTGAGGAGGGCGCCACGCTATGGTTCTACGGCGCGCGCTGGGCGGGGGATTCGCTGGCGGCACTGGTGCGGGAATATCGTAACCTGCTGTGCCGAAGCCGCGGTGCAACGGCAAGAGATAACGCCCGGCGCCACGAATATCCAGGTGTGTGAGCCGTCAGTGTAGGGGCCGCCCCTGTGTGGAGAAACGCCATGGCCTACAGAATTCATATCCTCGGTGCGGCGGGTGCCGGCACCACAACCCTGGGCATGGCCTTGGCCAAGCGCCTGAACATCGCCTATTTCGACTCCGACTACTTCTACTGGCAACAGATTCAAACGCCTTTCAGCGTCGCACGGCCAAAGGAGGAGCGCATCCGCCTCCTGCAAGAACAGACCGCCGGCCTTGAAGGCTGGGTGCTCTCCGGTTCACTGTGTGGCTGGGGCGACCCGATGATCGCGAACTTCACCCACGTGGTATTTCTGCGTCTTGCCCCCGACATCCGGCTGCACCGCCTGCGCCTGCGGGAAGTGCAACGCTATGGCAATCAGATTCTGGAAGGTGGCAGCCGCCATGCAAACAGCATCGCCTTCCTGGCCTGGGCCGCACGTTACGACGATGGCAACCACAGCCTACGCAGCCTGCGCCGGCATGAAACCTGGTTGAAAGCGCTGACGTGCCCGGTGATCCGGCTGGACTCTACGCACCATTCGGTTGAGGCGTTGATGAATCAATTGATGCCGCTGTTGAGCCCAGGAGCCGAGACATAATGGTTTGTGCGACGGGTTCGGTGGGTTGGGTGTCAAACCTGCGCACACTCATCCCCCACCCTGGTGCAAACCCCGGGAAGAACACCAACCCCTCGGCCTCCAGGCGAAACGCCACGGCCAGTTGGGTCTCATCCCCCACGTCGCCGTGGCTTTCAAACTGTTGCAGGGCCTCCACCGTCACGCCGGCCTGGCGGGCCAGCTCTTCGCGGCTCCAACCCAGCATCGCGCGGGCCTGTACGCTGTGTTTGGCGGTGAATTGGTGCAGGACGATCTGCTGATCTACGAAAGAGCGCATTGCCAGAGAGGACATGGGGTTTCTCCAGGATTCGACGGGGAAGGCAAACTATACTGTGTTTTTGTACAGTTGTTTTGACCGTTCATCAACTGGATTTTTTGATGGTTTTTCAGTCCATCGTTATTCCACCCCCGGCGCCTCCCGAATAATCAGGTGGTCGAGGTTCTCGATATTCGCGCTGAACACGCCGAAGGTCTGCTCTGGATTCTTTTTGCTGGGCACCTGTTTCAGCTCCGGCGTTACCCCGTAGAAGAAGCAATACAACGGCCGTTCACTATCTACCGCAGCCTTGATCTGCTCCAGGAATGCGGTGCGTTTACGGTAGGTGTCGATGAGTTTTTTATTCAGGTAGACGTTGACCGAGTAGGGCTTCTTGTCGAGCCACACTTTCTTTTCGAAGTCGATGCGAAAGCTGCTGGTGTAATCCTTGATCGCCTTGATCTTGCCCCAGTAGATCAGGCCCTTGTTGTCTTGCAGGTATTCGATCTTCTTGAAAAACGTCCAGTAGGTCGCGGTATGGTCGCCGATCTTCAGCGGCATGCCCTTGAGCGTGTCCTTGTTGTCGATGTTCGACACATAGCATTCCACCGGGTGGGCAAACACGCTGGTTTTTTCCGGGGTGGTGTCGCTGTGGTTGTGGGGTGTGGCGGCACGGTTCGAAGGCGCTTTCGCTGGAGCTTGTGGGACGGTTGCGTCGTTACCGGCGGCGGCTGTTTTGGCGGGGTACTCACGTCGCGTGAGCACAAACTCCGATGGGAAATTGTCCTCGCGCTCGTAGTCACTTTCACCGGCGGCAGGCTTATGGGTACTGGCATAGCGGCAACCGTCGATATGGCCGGTGCTGGTCTTGTTCTTGAAATGCGGCGTGCGCTGATAGTTGACGTTCTTCGCGTTGAAGGTGCTCAACGTGTTACCCGTGCCGGACGCCGCACGGCATGCGTCGTTGGGGCACAGGAAGCTGTCCTGGTCGGAATCGTAGGTAGCCGTTTCGTCGAAATTCAGGTCTCGTACGTCATAGATCGACAGCTTGTCATCGAGACTCAGGCTGTAGGCCGTGTCGAATTTCATGGGGCTCGGGTCCGTGAGAAGTTTCGCTATTAATAGCCGGAACCTGCGCAAATATCAGCAAGAACCTGCAACCCGTCGCCCACTCAGGAAGCACAGGGTGCCGCCCACCGCGGTCAAACCGGCCAACGCAAAAAACATGGTGTTCGGCGCCGAGTTGATCAGCAGGTAACCGCAGATCACCGGGCTCAGGGCGCCGCCAAAGGCCGCCAGGTTCTGTGCGCCGTAGTAACTGCCCCGCAGCGCCTCGGGGGCGAGGGTGTCGATAAACAGGAATTCGGACGGGAAGATAATCATCTCGCCCAAGGTAAACACGAACATCGCCACGCACCACGACAACAGGCTGTCGGCCTGGCTGAACCCGATCAGGCCCGCGATGAACAGCGCGGTGCCCAGCAAGATCCAGTAACGCAATTGCTCACGCTTGAGGAACCGGCCGATCTGGTATTGCAGCAACATCACCGTGATCGCGTTGCACGCCAGCACGGCGGAAAGAATCTTCAGCGCGTCATCCGAGTTGTGAATCACCAACAAAAATTGCGACAGATACAAGGTGTAGCGGCCATGCACGATGGTGCTCAACAGGCTGCCGCCGGTGAACAGCACCAGGCTGCGGTCGTTGCGCAGGGTCTTCAGGGTGGTCAAAAAGCTCAAGGGCTTGGTACTTTCATCGCGCTGGGTGGGCGGGATGCCGATCATCAGGAACACGCTGATAAACGCGATGGCGCTGGATAGCATGAACGGCAGCAGCGGCATCTGCCCGGCGATCACCACACCGACCATTGGGCCTGTGGCGTAGCCGATATTGGTGAGGGTGTAGCGCAGGGAAAACACCTTGGCGCGCTGGTCCACCGGCAGGTTCTCGCTGATGATCGCCTTGGAGCCGATCAGGAACAGCGCCGACGCCGACTCGGTGATCACCAGGGTCAAGGTGGTGAGGTAGAGGTTGGTGGCAAAGGTCAGTAACAGAAAACCGATGGAGCTGGAGAGCATGGCCAGGATCAGCAGTTTGCGCTTTTCCATGCGGTCGATAACGTAGCCGCCGTACAGGCCCATCAGGGTGGCGGTGAATACCGCGATGCCCATCAGCAAGCCGATGTCCTGTTGGTTGAGGCCCAGGCGCTTACTCAGCAGCAAGGTCATCAATGGGCTGGTCATGGCTCGGCTGATGACGATGGTCAGCGAGCAGATCATCAGGCGGCGGATTACCAGGGAGTAGGTGGTCACGGTGGGGGCGAGCGTCCTTATCGTTTTTCCAAATCAACACAATTCAAATGTGAACACAGTTCAAATGTGAGAGGGGCGGTGCGACGATTCGACTTGCTCCCGATAGCGGAGTGTCAGACAAACATCCGGTACTGATACACCGTTATCGGGGGCAAGCCCCCTCCCACATTTACCAAGCCCGAATCATTGGCCGGCATTGATGCTGATTTTCTCAACCGCACCCTGCTCCAGCTCCCACTTCTGCAAAATCTTGCCGTACGTCCCATCATCAATCATGCCCTGCAACGCTTCACTGATCGCCGTGACCAGCTCTGTGTTGCTCTTCTCAATCCCCAGCCCCGTGAACTGCTTGGAAATCGCCAGCCCAACCGGCTTGTACTTACCCTTGTCCAGCGACATCAGGTAAGGAATCGTTTCGCTGCCCTGCATCGCTGCATCCAGACGGTTCTGCTGCAACTGCGCGCGGGCATCCGCCGAGCCTTCGGTACCGATCACCACGATCGCCGGCTTACCTGCGGCTTCGCAGTTTTCCTTGCTCCACGCGGCAATTTCCGACGGCCAGGTAGTCCGGCGGCTGGTGCCGACTTTTTTACCGCACAGGTCAGTCAATTCCTTGATCTCTTCACGCTTGGCCAGCGTGTACAGCTGTGGGCCGCTGGTGAAGTAGTCGATAAAGGTCACGGACTTCTGGCGCTCGGCGGTGTCGGACATGCCCGACAGCACGATGTCCACGCGCTTGGTGGTCAGGCCGCTGAGCATTTGCTCGAAGCCGGTTTCCTGCCACTTGATCTTCACGCCCAGCCGCTCGGCCAGGGCATTGCCCAGGTCGAAGTCAAAGCCGGTGAGCTTGTTGGTGGCTGGGTCCTTGAAGTCCATCGGCGGGTAGTTCGGCACGATGGCCGCGCTGATCTCACCCTTGTCCTTGATTGCCGCCGGCAATGCCGCGAAAACAGCGGAGGAGGCCATCAGGCCTGCGAGCAACGTGGGGATAAACAATTTTTTCATGGGGGCGTTCTCGTTTGTTTTTTAGTTAAGTGCGAACGGCAGAAATAAAGCTTTGGGTACGTGGGTTTTGTGGGCTTATTAGAATTTCTTCAGGGCTGCCGGCTTCCACAATCTGGCCGGCATCCATAAACACCATGCGGTTGGATACTTCGCGGGCGAAGCCCAACTCATGGGTGACCACGATCATGGTCATGCCGGTGGTGGCCAAATCGCGCATCACCGACAGCACTTCTCCTACCAGCTCCGGGTCGAGAGCTGATGTGGGTTCGTCAAACAGCATCAACTTCGGGCGCATCGCCAGCGCACGGGCAATTGCCACACGCTGTTGCTGGCCGCCGGACAACTCCACCGGGTAGGCATTGCGCTTGTCTGCCAGGCCGACGCGGGCCAGCAGTTCCAACGCATCTTCGATGGCTTCCTTGGGCGAGCGCTTGAGCACCTGGACCGGGCCTTCGATGATGTTTTGCAACACAGTCATATGCGGGAACAAATTGAAGCGCTGGAACACCATGCCGGTGGCCAGGCGCTGGCGGGCGATCTGCGCTTCGTTCATTTCATGCAGCTTGTTGCCGACCACGCGGTAACCCACCAGCTCGCCGTCGACCCACAGGCCGCCCTTGTCGATTTTTTCCAGCTGGTTGACGCAGCGCAGCAGGGTGCTTTTACCCGACCCGGACGGGCCGATGATGCACATGACCTCGCCTTGCTCGACCTCAATATTGATGTCACGCAGCGCGTGGTACTGGTCGTAATACTTGTTCAGGTTGACGGCCTTGACGATGCTTCTCATGGGGCAAATCTCCTCAACCCAAACTTACGAACGCTTGCCGGCGCCGCGGGCAAAACGACGCTCAAGGCGGCTTTGACCAAATGAAAGAACAGTCACCACCGCCAGGTACCAGATGCCGGCGACAATCAGCAGCTCCATGACCCGGGCGTTGGCGTAGTAGATGTTTTGCGCGTTGTGCAGCAGCTCGGAGTACTGGATCACACTGGCCAGGCTGGTCATTTTCACCATGCTGATGAACTCGTTGCCTACAGGCGGAATGATCACGCGCATGGCCTGCGGAAGAATGATCCTACGCAGCGCCTGCAGGCTCGGCATGCCGATGGACTTGGCGGCCTCGTACTGGCCGGTGTCTACCGACAGCAGGCCGGCGCGCACCACCTCGGCGGTGTAGGCACCCTGGTTGATGCTCAGGCCGAGCAGGGCGGCGACGAACGGGGTCATCAGGTCGACCGTGTCGATGCTGAACAGGCCGGGAATCGCGATCACCGGGAAAATCAGCGCCAGGTTGAACCACAACAGCAGCTGCAAAATCAGCGGCGTACCCCGGAACAACCAGGTGTAGGTGATGGCCACGTAGCGCAGGATCGGGTTGGCCGACATGCGCATGATCGCCGTGATCACCCCGATCACCACCCCCAGCGCCATCGCCAGGATCGACATGACGATGGTATTCACCAGGCCCCAGAGGATGGCCTCAGACGTAAGGAACTGCCCAATGTAGGACCATTCGATCTGGCCATTGGCAAACGCGCGCAACAGCGCGGCCAACACGATCACGATCAGCGTGGCAAAAAACATCCGCCCGTAATAACGCCGCGGCACATGCTCGTACTGCGTGATATCGAACTGGTTCTCGGACAACTTGCGCTCGGCTTCCAAGCGCTCCGCCGGGGTTTGGTTCATGGTGTTACTCCAAAACTAATGACGCTCTAACTGATACACGCGATCCAAATGTGGGAGCTGGCTTGCCTGCGATAGCGCCAGCCCACTCACCACAGATTTAAATCCTGAAACCCTGATAACTCTCAGCCCATTTCTGCTGTTCAGCCAATGCCACCTTCAACCGCCCAATCTGCTCGCGAACCCGCTCCGGCGCCGTCCCACCCCACCCACTGCGCGCCGCAATCGCCGCTTCCAGGGTCAAGCAGTCGCGCACTTCAGGCAGCAGCCGAGCATCTACCTCCGCCAACATCGCCGGCGAGGCTTCCCACAACTCAATCTCGTGCTTCTCACAGGCCTGCACCAACGCGCCGGTAATCTCATGGGCTTCCTTGAACGGCACACCACGGGTCGCCAACCAATCCGCCACCTCGGTCGCCAAGGTAAAACCCATCGGTGCCTGGCGCCGCAGTTCTTGCACCTGCACCTGCATGGTCGCGACCATCCCGGCCATCGCCGGCAACACCAGCAGCAAGGTGTCGACGCTGTCCAACACGCTGTGCTTGTCTTCACTCAAATCGCGGTTGTACGACAGCGGCAACGACTTGAGCGTCGACATCAACCCGGTCAGGTTGCCGATCAAACGCCCAGCCTTGCCCCGCGCCAGTTCGGCAATGTCCGGGTTCTTTTTCTGCGGCATGATCGAGCTGCCGGTGGCGTAGGCATCGTCCAGCACCACCCAGCGAAATTGGCGCGACGACCACAGGCAAAACTCTTCCGACAGCCGCGAAATATTCACCCCGAGCATGCCCGCCACAAACAGAAACTCGGCCACATGGTCGCGGCTGGCTACGGCGTCGATCGAGTTTTCGCACGGCCCGGTGTAGCCCATTTCCTTGGCCGAATGCTCCGGCTGTCGCGCAATCGCCGAACCGGCCATGGCCGCTGCACCGAGTGGCGACAACGCCGTACGCGCATCCCAATCCACCAGGCGCTGCACATCACGCAGCATCGACTGTGCATGAGCCAGCAAGTGGTGGGCGAACACAATCGGTTGCGCCTGCTGCAAGTGGGTAAAGCCGGGGCAGATGCTTTCCACATGTTGCTCGGCCTGTTCCACCAACGCCTGCTGCAAACCCAGCACCTCGGTGGCGATGGTGCGCGCATGGTCACGTAGGAAAAGGCGCAGGTCGTTGGCCGTCTGATCGTTGCGCGAACGCCCGGCGCGCAGCTTGCCACCCAAGGCGCCCAGGCGCTCGGTCAGTACGCGTTCGATAAAGGTGTGTACGTCCTCGTCATCCAGGGTGGGATGCAGGCGGCCGGCGGCGAAATCATCGCCGATATGGTCGAGGGCTTCGAGGGTGCGCAGGGTCTCCGACTCGTCCAGCAAACCGGCGCGCTGCAACTCGCGGGCATGGGCACGGGAGCCGGCCAGGTCGTAGGGCGTGAGGCGAAAATAGCGCTCAGGGCAACGCGACAACGCGGCCAATGCAGCAGACGGGCCGGTCTTGAAACGAGCACCCCAAAGGCGGTCGGTGGGCTGGGACATCGGTATTCCTCACGCTTGTTTTTAGAAGAGTCGGAGGCAGTAAAAATAAGTTTTCAACTAGACTGAACCAGCGTCTGACGCGCCGTATTCAAGGTTGCCAAGGGCGGTTGTTTATGTTCATTATCGCCGCCTGGCTATGTTCAAGGACTGGGTTGAAGCCTGTTGAATATGGCACTTGAGGTCAACGCGTATTATGGAAACTCCACTTTCCACTTCTGGAAACCTGCCGCCAAAACCCGGCACAAGACCGCCCTTGCAACTGAGCGGGCTGGACTTCAAATTGCTCCGCGTGTTCATGGCCGTGGTCGAAGCCGGCGGCTTCAGTGCCGCGCAAAACGAGCTGAACGTGGGCCTGGCGGCCATCAGCAAACAGATCTCCGACCTCGAAATTCGCATCGGCATGCGCCTGTGTACACGGGGACGGGAAGGCTTTGGCCTGACCGAAGAGGGCAAGTTGGTGTATCAGGCGTCCATCGAGTTATTTACCTCGGTAGACAGTTTTCGCGACAAGCTTAGTTCGGCGCAAAACGAACTGATCGGCGACCTTAGTGTGGGGGTTATTGATAACACCGTGTCCGACGTTAATTCCCCGCTAGTTGCCGCGCTGGGGAAATTACATAGTGAATCGCCAAAAATCAGATTGCGCCTGCACGCCTCGCAATTGGACGAAGTTGAACGCGGCGTGGTGGAAGGGCGACTGATCGTCGGCATCGTGCCGGTGTACCAACGCCGCGAAGAATTCGACTACTTCCCCCTCTACGAAGAAAAAGCCCACGCCTACTGCGCCGTAGGACATCCACTGTTCAATGCGAGCGACATCTCGCCAGACGTGCTGCGCCAATACGAAGTGGTCAACCATCGGTACGCGATCCACCGCGACAAAGCCAACTTCGTCACCTACGACAGCCAATCCGCCTCGGCCTCACAGGTTGAAGCCGTCGCCATCCTGGTCCTCACCGGCCGCTTCCTCGGCTTCCTGCCGGAACACTACGCCGCACCGCTGGTAAGGGAAGGGCGCCTGCGCGCACTGTGCCCGGAGCAGGTTCACCTGAGCACCGTATTCAACCTGATCCTGCGTCACAACGCCCCAAGAAGCCCGATGGTAAAAGCCTTCGCCGCCGCGCTCGGCGTAGACCTCAAAGCCACGACATAAAACTCCCGCCAACCCCCATTCCCCTAGGCCACAAAGATCAAATGTGGGAGGTGTCGAGCTTCAGCGAGGCTCCGATGGGATCGCCTGGGTCCATGCGCCTACCCCATCTACACGCATCACCGCTGCAACCGAGCCCGCTTCTTCTTCGCATGAAAATGCCGAAAATGCGCATCCTGCGCCGCCGCCAACAACTCCCGATCCCCCCGCGTATCGCCCCAAGCCCGCAGCCGATACTCGCCCAAATCCCCATACACCGCCTCAAGCCGCAGCACCTTGTTCTCACAGCGGCAATTATTCCCGGTGAGCTTGCCCGTCAACACCCCGTCGACCACCTCAAGCTCAGTGCCAATCAACTTGATCCCCAGCCGGTCCGCAAACGGCTGCAACACCAACGCCGGCGACGCCGAACACAGCGTAACCACCGCGCCCGAGCCCAACTCCTGCTCCACCGACAACACCCCCGCCGGGCGCATCAACCGCGCCCAATTGCGCTGGCAATACTCCTCGGCCTTCTGCTGCACCCACGCCTTCTCCACCCCGGTCATAAAGGTGCGAATCAACTGCGCCTTCAACTCATCCCTACTGATCTGCTGCAACAAAAAGCGCAGCCCAGGCACGGCCAGCTTGACTATTCGCCCGTAGAACTCGGCGGGACCAAAGGCGAATTTGAGGAAGGGCACGAAACTGTCGTGATGGGTCAGGGTGCCGTCGAAGTCAAAGACGGAGAGTACTTTGGCGTCGATGGGGCCGGCTTCGAGCATGTCTGGGTTCACGGGTTGGCCTCGGTCCTATCTAGTATTTTTTAAGCGTGCATCAGGTGTGACAGCAGGAGTTTACTCCCGTGCCAATCTTCCGACTTTGGCGTAAAGCCCCTCGGTGAAAGCATCCCGGTCACTCGACCGGTGACAACGCTGATGGCAATTGGGGCACAAGGCTACAGCATTGGTGATGCGATCCGAACCCTTCTGGGCGAGGTGCTTGACGTGATGTACTTCAAGAAATGGCAAACCATCGACCTCGAACGGCGCGTTTGAGCCGCAGCCTTCGCAGATGCCGTTGGCTTCTTTTAGTACCCAGGCGCGTACCTTCGGGTCGCGAACAAAGGTGGTGCTGACGGTCGATACTTTCTGGGGCTGCGCAATGCCATCCGGTAACTTAGGGAAAGCCTGTTGCTGCAGTTTGGCGGCACGGCGAATAAGCGTTCGCTCATCTGCGGTCTGGGCAGCGTCCTCGGATTCGAATACACCCTGCGCGGCGAGCGCTTGGCGGATGCGTTGCTCAACGCCTGTGCCCACGTTCTTCGCAGGCTTATAGCCCTCAATGCGGTCCCAGCCCATACGGACGAGCACAGTGGAGATATTTTGCATGCGAAATTCGATGGAGCCCTTCGCTCGACCTGCCACCGGGCCTTCGCGCAGAAGACGGTTTTCGAGGGCTTTGTTAAAAGGTTGGCCGCTTTTTTCCCAGGCCAACATCTTCAAGTATGCCTCGACCGCCGCTGCTAGCTCTGCGTCGTCCCAGTCCGTTTTGTCTTTCGTAATATCCATACAGCCGCCGAGGGTAGAAAACCCTCGGACGATACTGAGTAGCCATTATGGCGTCTACGAAATTTCCTACGGAATGGTGGGATTTGACGGTAGTCCGAGTTAGCTAATTCGCTGCTTCATTCGGAAAGCATGAGTTAGCTTTCGCCACCATGGCGTTCTTGTTGAGTCCCTTCGATAAGTTCGATTCACCAACAAATACGGCATATCCCGGAGCCGTATCCAGCCTTCATCCTGCCAATGCAGCAGGTTCAACGACATCTCTGGCCAGTCCAGCATGCTCAACAGTGGGCGATCCACCGTCCGGGACTGGCGCTCATCCCGTAAAGTAGGTACGACCTCATGAGTGAGCCAACTGCGCAGCAGGCGGTTCCCTGGCGTGTAGTGATAAACCAGCAGTGCATAAGCCCCGGATTCGCTGATCATCAGCATTTCTTGCGGCTGACCGTGGAACAGCAGTTTTACCGTTTTTCGTTGGTCTTCATCGAGCTTGCGAGTGGTTCGCTCATCCAGGAACCAGCCCATCAAACGCCCAAGATCGCGAGCGCAAAACCAGGGTTGGTTTTCCAGGAGGAGGGCGTGTAAAGGGAGGTTTAAACGAGTAAAAACGATGGGATAAAGAGGGTCAGACATGGCACACCTCCGCGAGGAGGAGCGCTTGTGAGGTGACACAAACAGATACAGGCATTTCCATTACCTCTACTTGATAGCTTTCTTAGGGCTAAGGCGCCGGGAGTTAAGAAACCCCAAGTAGAAGGCCGGACATATTCCCCTTTCGGGTCTTGTATTCGCCCACTCCCGACATAGCAGAGTTTTTCCTACACCCACGAAAAAACCGTAGGCGCAAAAAAACCACATCTTTCGGGAGCGGTCAGGCCGCTACTTGAGGCGTTTCTTAGGCACCTGACGTTCAAGCTTATGGGGCATATGAGCGTAGGTCAAGCTCAAGGATTATCGTTATCTGTTGGTAGGAATATCTGGGGCTCTTCTATAGCATTGCAATCTGTGTGAACATCAGGAGCCTGCGGGTTTTTAAATATAATTATACTAGGGGAGGGGGGATGAATATTAAGGATCTAACTGGTGGATGGGTTTTTTTAACACTGGTGCTGATATTGATAGTGTTGGTGATATTTGGTTTTTTTCATAATGCCCCATGGGTGTTTGACACTAAGGTGGACATTTCGTCCGTCGCGACCTTTTTAGCAGTCGTCGTCGCCTTGAGTGTTGCGTTGGACGATGCGGTTAAAAGAAGGTATGAGCGGGCACGTAATGCAGCTTGTTTTGTTGCATATCATCGTCAGGTGTTGGAACTTATTTTGAAACGTATAGCTTGCGCTGTAGGCGTGATCGAAAGGCATCGTGCTGCCCGGTTGGGTCAATATAGACCATATGAGCATTTCAAATTTTCCTCTCTCGTAGTCCGCCAAGACATAAGGGTTGATGTTCAATACGTGCTCGGCGCTCTATATGTTCTGCCGGCAACGCAAGCTGAAAAGCTGGCATCAGTTTTGGGGATGTTACCGATGTTAAAGTCTGATTTTGAATCTTTGGCAATGATGAATCCGGAGGTTGCTATAAATGAGGTGGATCAAGATTTGATAGTGGCAATAATTGAGCGCGGACAGTATGTTGTTTTAGTGATTAAAGAGTTCTTAGGTTTGTCAGAGGCGGAATTGAAAAAGTTGGTTGATGGGTATAGAGAAGTATTGGTTGATGGCAAACTGCGTTATTTGGCTAAAGGGACTAGCGATTAAGTTAGGTTTGAGGGGCCTGACTTGGAGGGGGTGTATGTTTTCTTTGAGTTTTCGCCATTTATCCCTAAGTATCTCCATAGCATTGGGTGGACATGAAAAAAAGAAGATCTCTTTACTTCGCTTTCTGATATTTCAGGATCATTGTTCTGGCTCCAAATAGTAGAAGAAAAGCTATCGCGCTTCACACCTAAAATACCTACCTTGTAAAGGTTTCTAAGCAGTTGATTTAAGAAAGTTGATCTGGAGATGGTATTGTCTTGTATTAGTGATCGTGCGAGTACAGCCATTCGATCATTTGGTGATTTTTCATTTATTGCTAGCTCGATTGCAATCTCTTCTATTTGGTCTCTGGTTATTTCTGAGTGTTTGAAGCCGTCTTTTTTCTTTTTCAAAATTTCGCAGTAATTTCCCAGTAGTGGGAAGTCAGCAAACCATTCGTGGCATAGAGAGTTAAATCTTTTTTTAGAGTAAGTTATTTCGGCATCTCTGATTATTTTTGCAGTTATTTTTGGTTGGCCTTGAGCTTGCTCTAAACATTCATTCATGAATAGTATCGCGTCTCGAGGTCGCATAAGCGTTCTGTCCAATATGAAGTCTAGAGAAGTATCGCTTCCTACGTGTGGGGGAAGTATATCTGTCGAGTTTACCTTTTCATGAGTATATGCTTGTCGAATCATTAGTGCTGTTCGTTTGTCTAGCATTTCTTCTATTTGATCTTTGCTCCATTTAATTCTAAGTAAAATATCTTCATATTTCTCTTCTTGAAAGCCTGCATCTCTAGTTTTGTCGAAAACTCTTCCAAGTAGATCTAGTCGTAGTGCGATTATGATTTTAACTGGGGTAACTCTTCTAAAAGTTTTGATGGTCTCGATTAATGCTCTTATTAATCTGTATCGCATTTCATCTTCGACCCAATTGTCGTCTAGTTTGTCGATGACGATGAAGAATTTTTGCTGAGGGTCGGTAAAAATATCTTGAGCTAGCAGATTTATGACGTTGTTGAGATCTTGTACTTGTACCTTGTTTACTACAGCCTGCGCGCGGTTACAGATTTCTTGCTTCGACTCTCTTGTCAGCCTTTCTGCTCCTGAAGCGGTGATTGGAATTCCTAAGTTTGATAGATCGATGTCACCTTTTAGCTCGTTCTCCAGTTTTGTCGTAAGTTCTTTAATTCTTGTATCCGTTTCCAGCCAAAATTTATCACCCCACTGCCTAAGATAGTTAATGGCTTTTTCTTTTTTTTGATCCCTTCGAAATATCTCAGAAAGGCGCTCGGAGAAAGTTCTATTTGAGTACTCGTTGGTTATTTTAAACTTATTCTTTATTAGCTCCACTGAAAGTACATGTCGCCATAGAAGCTGATAGAATAGATCTAAATTTACCCCGATGGTTTCAAAAAACGATAAGATATTGGAGTTTGAAATATAGCTAATTGACAATTCTTCTGGAAGGAGCTCAATAACGTGCTCTTCTTTTTGCTTGATTTTTTCTAGGAGAGCGCTTTTTCCTGCACCTGTTCTGCCGAGTACTATGCATTTAGGATTATAAATGTCTGTAAGTACTTCAAAGTCTCCTGTATCTAGAAAGCAATCTTGGAGAAAACGATAGTCATCCTCTGCGCTCATAGCGCCGACAGACATATGCTTCTTGTACTTAAAAAGCGGGAGAGCGGGTTTCTTTCCGTTGCCCATTACATCCTCCAAAAAAAAGCTCCGCAATGCGGAGCTTTTTATAGCATGAGGTCGGATTGCCATCAATCCCAGCTCAGCGCCCCGCCAGTCTGGTACTCAATCACACGGGTTTCGAAGAAGTTTTTCTCTTTCTTCAAGTCCATGATTTCACTCATCCACGGGAACGGGTTAGTGGTCCCTGGGTATTCTTCTTTCAAGCCAATCTGCGACAAACGACGGTTAGCGATGAACTTCAGATAATCCTCCATCATCGCCGCATTCATGCCCAACACCCCACGCGGCATGGTATCGCGAGCATATTCAATCTCCAACTGAGTCCCTTGCAGAATCATCTGGGTCGCTTCTTCCTTCATCTCGGCATCCCACAAGTGTGGGTTTTCGATTTTGATCTGGTTGATCACATCGATACCGAAGTTCAGGTGCATCGACTCATCGCGCAGGATGTACTGGAACTGTTCCGCCACGCCGGTCATTTTGTTGCGGCGGCCCATGGACAAAATCTGGGTGAAGCCGCAGTAGAAGAAGATGCCTTCCAGCACGCAGTAGTAGGCGACCAGGTTGCGCAGCAACTCTTTATCAGTCTCGACGGTGCCGGTTTCAAACTTCGGATCGGAGATTGATCGGGTGTACTTGAGGCCCCAGGCGGCCTTTTTGGCGACCGATGGAATCTCGTGGTACATGTTGAAGATTTCGCCTTCATCCATGGCCAGGGATTCGATGCAGTACTGGTAGGCGTGAGTGTGGATCGCTTCTTCGAAGGCCTGGCGCAGGATGTACTGGCGGCACTCGGGGTTGGTGATCAGGCGGTACACGGCCAGGACCAGGTTGTTCGCGACCAATGAATCCGCAGTGGAGAAGAAACCGAGGTTGCGCATAACGATGCGGCGTTCGTCGTCGGTGAGGCCTTCGGGGTTCTTCCACAGGGCGATGTCGGCGGTCATGTTGACCTCCTGCGGCATCCAGTGGTTGGCGCAGCCGTCGAGGTATTTTTGCCAGGCCCAGTCGTACTTGAAAGGCACGAGTTGGTTGAGGTCGGCGCGGCAGTTGATCATGCGCTTTTCGTCAACGGCGACGCGGGCGGCGGAGCCTTCGAGTTCGGCGAGGCCTTCGGCGACGTCGAGTTTGTCCAAGGCAGCCTTGGCGCGCACGATGGCGGCGGAGTCACTGGCGGTGACGGCGCGGGCTTCGATGGCGGCGGCAGCGCCGGCGCCGTCGAGGCGGTCCATGTTGGCTTCGGTGGCGTGGCCGGCGTTGGCGCCTTTAGCGGCTACTTCGCCTTCTTCTTCTTTGTCGAATTCGTCCCAGCT
The DNA here is from genome assembly GCF_979253585.1 of Pseudomonas sp. AC463. Taxonomy (NCBI): domain Bacteria; kingdom Pseudomonadati; phylum Pseudomonadota; class Gammaproteobacteria; order Pseudomonadales; family Pseudomonadaceae; genus Pseudomonas; species Pseudomonas sp. AC463. The sequence goes on from NZ_CEEDDZ010000002.1 coordinate 62,363, forward strand.
CAGCATGACGTGTCGTCTCCTGCGTGAGGGCTCAAAGGTGCCCGTGTGAAACCGGATGGTTGGGTGTTCACACGGCCCAAAGGCCGCGGTGGATCTTAAGGAATCGTTTGTTGCAGCAGCTCGCGCAGGCAAATAAACGGAATTGGGTTACGGGTTCTGCGTGAGGCTTGAGGTGCGGAGCGCTAGGTGCATGCTCCAGCGGAGGCCTCAGGTCTGGCTCTTCATCCCTGTGTAAAGGGATATTGCAGGCCCGATTTACCCGCGCATTATAGGGAAAAATTCGGCTTTGTGTTGCGGCGGATGGTCTCGGATCGCAGACAAAAAGCCTGCTTTTCGGGCCAAGGCGCGAGTTTGTTGGGGTTGGTTGAGGGGACGAGCGGCAGGATTTTTTTCGAGGGGGCGACGAGGGGAGGGAGGGCCGGCTCTTTGCCGCAAGAACGATTTCTTGCGGCGAGTAAGAATCCAGCAGGGAAAGTTAATTACCCGTTAGAGCAACCATTGCCCATGACATGGTAATTAAGAATATGGCGCTGACCTTGTGAGTCTTCATATTCCATCTTCACCGGTACAACTTCGCAAACTTCCGGGATATTGCTCATGGACACTACTTTGGCAACGTCCAAGTGGGTGCTATAGGTGTAGTCCTCAACTATCGGGGCATTCTGGCCGGCCAGCTCGGTCGGGGCCTCGTCGGCCAGGGCGGCGGTGGCGCACAAGCTGCTGAGGGCCATAACTACGAGAGCTTTCATTTGTTTACTTACCTTCTTTTGGGCGAAAGGGGTCACGGGGCCCTTGTGAGGCCACGTGTGTAACTTAGGGTTGGTTAGTTCGGATTAACGATGCCTTCGTGGGGGCTGTTGCGTTGTTAATCACAGTGCCTTGTTGGCGGAGTTGATTTTAGGCCTGCGAGTTATATTCATATACCCGTGCTTTTGATAAACACTATTGGCGGTTTTTGTAACAATCCCGTGGTAAAGGTTTTTTCACAAAGCCGCAAAGCGCCACGGGGCGCGGGCCAGAGCGGCGAACGGGGATAGCAGGGCAATTTGTAGGGGCTTGTTACTACCATCGTCGAATGGTTCTATGGGGCTGCCCCGGCTACAACAGGGCATACAAAAACAACTATTGTCACCGAGGTAAGAAAGATGAGTGCGGCTTCCCTGTACCCCGTTCGCCCCGAAGTAGCAGCCAACACGCTGACCGACGAGGCGACCTACAAGGCCATGTACCAGCAGTCGGTGGTCAACCCCGATGGCTTCTGGCGTGAGCAAGCCAAGCGCCTTGACTGGGTCAAGCCTTTCACCGCGGTGAAGCAGACCTCGTTCGACGATCACCATGTCGATATCAAATGGTTTGCCGATGGCACCCTGAACGTTTCCTACAACTGCCTGGACCGTCACCTCGCCGAGCGCGGCGACCAGGCGGCGATCATCTGGGAAGGCGATGACCCTTCCGAAAGCCGCACCATCACCTACCGCGAGCTGCATGAAGAAGTCTGCAAGTTCGCCAACGCCCTGCGTGGCCAGGATGTGCACCGCGGCGACGTGGTGACTATCTATATGCCGATGATCCCCGAAGCCGTGGTCGCCATGCTGGCGTGTACCCGCATCGGTGCGATCCACTCCGTTGTATTCGGCGGCTTTTCGCCGGAAGCCCTGGCCGGTCGCATCATCGACTGTAAGTCGAAGGTGGTGATCACTGCCGACGAAGGCATCCGTGCCGGTAAGAAAATTCCGCTGAAGGCCAACGTCGACGACGCGCTGACCAACCCGGAAACCAACAGCATTCAGAAAGTCATCGTGTGCAAGCGCACCAATGGCGCGATCAAGTGGAACCAGCATCGCGACATCTGGTACGAAGACCTGATGAAAGTGGCCGGCACCGTGTGTGCGCCCAAAGAGATGGGCGCTGAAGAAGCGCTGTTCATCCTTTATACCTCCGGTTCCACCGGCAAGCCTAAAGGTGTGCAGCACACCACCGGCGGCTATCTGCTCTACGCAGCCCTGACCCACGAGCGCGTTTTCGACTACCGCCCGGGTGAAATCTACTGGTGCACCGCCGACGTCGGTTGGGTCACTGGCCACACCTATATCGTCTACGGCCCGTTGGCGAATGGCGCGACCACGCTGCTGTTCGAAGGCGTGCCGAACTACCCGGATATCACGCGGGTGGCGAAGATCGTCGACAAGCACAAGGTCAATATCCTCTACACCGCCCCGACCGCGATCCGCGCGATGATGGCTTCCGGCACCGCTGCTGTAGAAGGCGCCGATGGCAGCAGCCTGCGTTTGCTCGGTTCGGTAGGCGAGCCAATCAACCCGGAAGCCTGGGACTGGTACTACAAGAACGTTGGCCAATCCCGTTGCCCGATCGTCGACACCTGGTGGCAGACCGAAACCGGCGGCAACATGATGAGCCCGTTGCCGGGCGCGCATGCGCTCAAGCCGGGTTCGGCGGCACGCCCGTTCTTTGGCGTGGTGCCGGCGCTGGTGGATAACCTCGGTAACCTGATCGAGGGCGTCGCCGAAGGCAACCTGGTGATCCTCGATTCATGGCCAGGCCAGGCGCGCACGCTGTATGGTGACCATGACCGTTTCGTCGACACCTACTTCAAGACCTTCCGGGGCATGTACTTCACCGGCGACGGCGCGCGCCGTGACGAGGACGGCTACTACTGGATCACCGGGCGTGTGGATGACGTGCTGAACGTGTCCGGCCACCGCATGGGCACCGCCGAGATTGAAAGCGCGATGGTCGCTCACCCTAAAGTCGCGGAAGCGGCGGTGGTCGGCGTGCCGCATGACATCAAGGGGCAGGGCATCTATGTGTATGTCACGCTCAAGAATGGCGAAGAGCCGAACGAAGCGCTGCGCCTGGAGCTGAAAAACTGGGTGCGCAAGGAAATCGGGCCGATTGCTTCGCCGGACGTGATCCAGTGGGCACCGGGCTTGCCGAAGACGCGCTCGGGGAAAATCATGCGGCGGATTTTGCGCAAGATTGCTACGGCTGAGTATGACGGGTTGGGGGATATCTCGACGCTGGCAGACCCGGGTGTGGTGGCGCATTTGATTGAGACGCACAAGACGATGAATGTGGCGTAAGGCAGGTTGGTAGGACAGAGCCCTGTCTGGTGTAAGCCAGGTGGGGCTTTTTTATGAAGTATTGAAACCAATGGAGATCAAAAATGTGGGAGGGGGCAAGCCCCCTCCCACATTTGGATTGCATTCCAGGTTGTGCATCACCTTCAGCCCAATAAATATCGGTTTATGCAGTAGGCCGTTTCCGAATGTTACCGCTGAACCTAAATGTGTAACCCCGCGCCCAAACATGAGGCAAAGTGCTACGCCTGCGCCCCTTAAAGCCGCATTCCAGACACCCGCCGAAAGAAGATTAAACGCCAGACTTGCCGTGCTAGAAGGGTTTGCGAATAATAGGCCCGCAATTTGCAGCATCAACAGGTTTAATATCTTTTGTCTCTGCATAAAATTCAGGGGCTGTCAATGTGCTGAAACCGCTTTCTCGGTGCTTCTGTAAATAGTTGTCGCATTGAGGAAATATCGGCTTCCGGCCTGTCGTTAGAATGCCGATCACTCGCTCGTCGTCTCCGGTGTTGAACTGGCGTAGGACGCAGCACCGCAATTCGGTTCCTTTACGTCGCATCGTGGGCCATGGCTCATACTGCTGTTTTGCCCTATACCGATGGAGTCCCAAGATGAAGAAACTCGTGCTGTTGGGCGCCCTGGCGCTGTCCGTGCTGTCCATGCAGGCTTTCGCTGAAGGCAAGCCGTTGAAAATTGGTATCGAAGCGGCTTACCCGCCGTTTGCCTCGAAGGCGCCGGATGGCAGCATCGTCGGCTTTGACTACGACATCGGCAACGCCCTGTGCGAAGAGATGCAGGTTAAATGTACCTGGGTTGAGCAAGAGTTCGACGGCCTGATCCCTGCGCTCAAAGTGCGCAAGATCGACGCGATCCTGTCGTCCATGTCCATCACCGAAGACCGCAAGAAGTCCGTGGACTTCACCAACCGCTACTACCTGACCCCAGCGCGCCTGGTGTTGAAGGAAGGCGTTGCGGTGACCGACAGCCTGGACGAACTCAAAGGCAAGAAAATCGGCGTGCAGCGTGGTTCGATCCACGACCGTTTCGCCAAGGAAGTGTTGGCGGCCAAAGGCGCCACCATCGTGCCTTACAGCTCGCAGAACGAAATCTACCTGGACGTAGAAGCCGGTCGCCTCGACGGCACCGTGGCCGACGCCACCCTGCTGCAGGAAGGTTTCCTCGACACCCCAGCCGGTAAAGGCTACGCGTTCACCGGCCCGGCCTTCACCGACGCCAAATACTTCGGCGACGGCATCGGCATCGCTGTACGTAAAGGCGACAAGGAAAACCTGGACCGCATCAACGCAGCCATTGCCGCGATCCGTGCCAACGGCAAATACAAAGAAATCGAGAAAAAGTACTTCAACTTCGACATTTACGGTCCTGAAACCAAGTAAATCGTCTTAGCTGTCTGTCCGAAATGGCGCAAGCAACAGAATTCCTGAGGTTTGCGCCATTTTTTCATCCCCCTTTTCGAGGACCTGAATCATGTTGAAAGGCTACGGGGCCGTCATCCTCGATGGCGCATGGTTGACGCTTCAGCTCGCCTTGTCGTCCATGGCCTTGGCCATTGTTCTGGGTCTGATCGGGGTCGCGTTACGCCTGTCGCCGGTGCGCTGGTTGGCCTGGCTGGGTGACTTGTACTCCACGGTGATCCGCGGGATCCCCGACCTGGTGCTGATTCTGCTGATTTTCTACGGCGGTCAGGACCTGCTTAACCGCGTCGCGCCGATGCTCGGCTATGACGACTATATCGACTTGAACCCCTTGGCTGCCGGTATTGGCACCCTGGGTTTCATCTTTGGCGCCTACCTGTCGGAAACTTTCCGCGGCGCCTTCATGGCCATTCCCAAGGGCCAGGCCGAAGCCGGCCTTGCGTATGGCATGAGCAGTTTCCAGGTGTTTTTCCGGGTGATGGTGCCGCAGATGATCCGGCTGGCGATCCCCGGGTTTACCAACAACTGGCTGGTACTCACCAAGGCCACCGCGCTGATTTCGGTGGTGGGCCTGCAAGACATGATGTTCAAGGCCAAGCAGGCGGCAGATGCCACCCGCGAGCCTTTTACCTTCTTCCTCGCAGTGGCGGCGATGTACCTGGTGATCACCAGCGTGTCGTTGCTGGCCCTGCGCTATCTTGAGAAGCGCTACTCGGTAGGCGTAAGGGCGGCTGATCTATGATCTTCGACTACAACGTCATCTGGGAGGCCATGCCGCTGTACCTTGGCGGCCTGCTGACCACCCTGAAACTGCTGGCCATTTCGCTGTTCTTCGGCTTGCTTGCCGCTTTGCCCCTGGGCCTGATGCGTGTGTCCAAGCAGCCGATCATCAATGGCGTGGCGTGGCTCTACACCTACGTGATCCGTGGCACGCCGATGCTGGTGCAGCTGTTCCTGATCTACTACGGGCTGGCGCAATTCGAAGCCGTGCGCGAAAGCTTTATGTGGCCACTGCTGTCCAGCGCCACCTTCTGCGCGTGCCTGGCCTTTGCGATCAACACCAGCGCCTACACCGCCGAAATCATCGCCGGCAGCCTCAAGGCCACGCCGAACGGCGAGATCGAAGCGGCCAAGGCCATGGGCATGTCGCGTTACAAGCTGTACCGCCGCATCCTGCTGCCGTCGGCCCTGCGCCGCGCGCTGCCGCAGTACAGCAACGAAGTGATCATGATGTTGCAGACCACCAGCCTGGCCTCCATCGTCACCCTGATCGACATCACCGGCGCCGCGCGCACCGTGAACGCACAGTTCTACCTGCCGTTCGAAGCCTATATCACCGCCGGCGTGTTCTACCTGTGCCTGACCTTCATCCTGGTGCGCCTGTTCAAGTTGGCCGAGCGCCGCTGGCTGAGCTACCTGGCTCCACGGAAGCACTGAGATGGAACGTATCGACCACCTGTTGCCCTGGGGGCACCTGGGCTGTGAACGCCAGCTGAGCGTGTTCCGTTTCGGCAAAGGCGAGCGCAAGGCCTATATCCAGGCCAGCCTGCACGCCGACGAATTGCCGGGGATGCGCGCCGCGTGGGAGCTGAAAAAACGCCTCACCGAACTGGAGCAACAAGGCGCCCTCAACGGCGTGATCGAGCTGGTGCCGGTGGCCAACCCGATGGGCCTCGGCCAGTTGCTGCAAGGCAGCCACCAGGGGCGTTTCGAGGTCGGCAGCGGCAAGAATTTCAACCGTGATTTCGTTGAGCTGAGCGAGCCGGTGTCTGCGCAGTTGCAAGGCAAACTCGGCGATGACCCCCACGCTAACGTGCGCCTGATTCGCCAGGCCATGAGCGACGCACTCAACGCACTGCCCGAGCCCGCCAGCCAGCTGCAAGGCATGCAACGCATCCTGCTGAGCCACGCGTGCACCGCCGATGTGGTCCTCGACCTGCATTGTGATGCTGAAGCCGCGCTGCATATGTATGCGCTGCCCCAGCACTGGCCGCAGTGGCGTTCGCTGTCGGCGCATTTGAATGTGAAAGTCGGCCTGCTGGCGGAAGACTCCGGCGGCAGTTCGTTTGACGAAGCCTGCTCGTTGCCGTGGTTGCGTCTGGCCCGGGCATTCCCCGAGGCGCAGATCCCGCTGGCGTGCCTGGCGACCACCCTGGAGCTGGGCGGCCAGGCCGACACCGGCCGTGACGAAGCGATCTTCCACGCCGAAGGCATCCTGGCGTTCCTCGCCGAGCAGGGGCTGATCACCGGCGAATGGCCGGCGCCGCAGCACGAACCCTGCGAAGGCGTGCCGTTCGAAGGCACCGAGTTGTTGTTTGCGCCCCACGCCGGGGTGATCAGTTACTTGCGTAAAGCCGGTGACTGGGTGGACACCGGCGAAGCGATTTTTGAAGTGATTGACCCCCTGGAAGACCGCGTGAGCACCATCTGCGCGGGCACCTCGGGGGTGTTGTTTGCCGTTGAACGGCTACGTTATGCCCAAGCGGGTTTCTGGCTGGCCAAGGTGGCGGGGCGCGAAGCGCTGCGTCACGGGCGCTTGCTCAACGACTGACCACCTGTTTTTGTGAGAACCGACCGCATGTACAAACTTGAAGTCCAAGACCTGCATAAACGCTATGGCAGTCATGAAGTGCTCAAAGGTGTATCCCTGGCCGCCGCGGCCGGTGATGTGATCAGCATCATCGGTTCCAGCGGTTCGGGCAAAAGTACCTTTTTGCGCTGCATCAACCTGTTGGAGCAACCCCACGCCGGCAAGATTTTGCTCAATAACGAAGAGCTGAAACTGGTGGCCAACAAGGACGGCGCCATGAAGGCTGCCGACCCTAAACAGCTGCAGCGCATGCGTTCGCGTCTGTCCATGGTGTTCCAGCATTTCAACCTGTGGTCGCACATGACCGCGCTGGAAAACGTGATGGAAGCTCCGGTGCACGTGCTGGGCATGTCGAAAAAAGACGCGCGTGAAAAGGCCGAGCACTACCTGGCCAAGGTTGGCGTGGGCCATCGTAAGGATGCGTTCCCCGGCCACATGTCCGGCGGCGAGCAGCAGCGCGTGGCCATCGCCCGCGCCCTGGCGATGGAACCGGAGGTGATGCTGTTTGACGAACCCACCTCGGCGCTCGACCCGGAACTGGTCGGCGAAGTGCTCAAGGTGATGCAGGACCTGGCCCAGGAAGGCCGCACCATGGTGGTGGTGACCCACGAAATGGGCTTTGCCCGTGAAGTGTCGAACCAGTTGGTGTTTTTGCACAAAGGCATTGTTGAAGAACGTGGCAACCCGCGTGAAGTGCTGGTGAACCCGCAGTCCGAGCGTTTGCAGCAGTTCCTCTCCGGCAGCTTGAAATAGCCTTTACCTGCTTGAGCTGCTTTTGGCTTTTTGCTTTATGTGGGAGGGGGCTTGCCCCCGATAGCGGTGAATCAGGTTCACATGTACTGGCTGATACACCGCCATCGGGGGCAAGCCCCCTCCCACATTAGATCTCCATAGTGGATCTTTATCGTTTTTAAGCTTTGTGTTGGTTTACGGGCTAGCATTGGCCTTTGTCTTCATCACCGTTCTTCGCTTCGGATAGCACTCCATGACCGCCCACAAAATTGGTTTTCTCATTTGGCCCAGCACAAAAGCACTGACGCTTGCGCTGGCTGAGGAGGCCTTGCGCGTTGCTCAGCGGGTGCATCCGGACGTGGTCTACGAGCTGTCGTTCCTGCTCGCGGAGCCGGCTACCGAAGGTGCATGGACGTTGCCCGGCGAGCCATGGGCCGGCAAGCTCGAAGGCTTCCAGAAACTGTTCCTGCTCGCAGACGAGCCGCCCACGGCGATCGCCTCCCAACTCAGCACCGCGCTCAAGCAATTGGTGCGCGCCGGGTGTGTGATCGGCGGCCTGTCGGCCGGTGTGTATCCGCTGGCCCAGCTCGGCCTGCTCGACGGCTACCGCGCCGCCGTGCACTGGCGCTGGCAGGACGACTTTGCCGAGCGCTTCCCCAAGGTAATCGCCACCAGCCATTTGTTCGACTGGGACCGTGACCGCCTGACCGCCTGCGGCGGTATGTCGGTGCTCGACCTGTTGCTGGCCGTGCTGGCCCGCGACCACGGCGCCGAACTGGCCGGTGCAGTCTCCGAAGAACTGGTGGTAGAGCGCATCCGCGAAGGCGGCGAGCGCCAGCGCATCCCGCTGCAAAACCGCTTGGGTTCCAGCCATCCGAAGCTCACCCAGGCGGTGCTGCTGATGGAGGCCAATATCGAAGAACCGCTGACCACCGATGAAATCGCCCAGCACGTGTGCGTGTCGCGACGACAACTGGAACGGATCTTCAAGCAATACCTCAACCGCGTCCCCAGCCAGTACTACCTGGAATTGCGCCTGAACAAGGCCCGCCAGATGTTGATGCAAACCAGCAAGTCGATCATCCAGATCGGCCTGTCCTGCGGCTTCTCCTCGGGGCCGCACTTCTCCAGCGCCTACCGCAACTTCTTTGGCGCCACTCCCCGCGAAGACCGCAACCAACGGCGCAGCAGCAGCCCGTTCGAGTTGTCGTCGGTGCCGTCCGAGCGCGGTTAGTCCTCCCAGTCAATCGCGAGCAGGGGCGGTATATCGATATCGGCCAGCGGCCGGGTGAGGTCGGGCATCTCGCTGATGGGAAAACCGCCTGCGGGATATTCTCCAGCCCGGCCTTGTGAATACGCAGTTGCCGCAATCTGGAGTAGCTATTGAGGAACGCCTCGACGCTGGTGGTGCTGCTGTCGCCCCTGAACGCCAGGAAGGTGACGCGCGGCATGCGCAGGTTCAGGGTCGGTAGCGTGTCGCGACGGCTTGGAGAGGGATTGCTCATGGCTTGGATTCCAACGGGAATGACAGCCAAGGGGACCAAGACCGGGCAGGACGCAGGCGGTGCATAGATGGTTTTTGCCAGGGCCGAGACAAATCCGCGTGCCGATGCCGCAAACCCCGCGCCAGCGTTTAAACTGCGCCATTGCGACGGTATTTGTCGCATTGGCGTAAACCCGCGAAAATCGCGGGTTGGCGCTATAAGAAGTTGTCGCTTGGCGGCAAGGCCGCACTCAAAACTGTCCTTACAATCCCTGCATCGCCCGCCAGTTCCAGGCAGGCGTTCCTCTTCAGGAGACTCCGATGTCCGTTGAGCAAGCCCCGGTGCAACGTGCCGATTTCGACCAGGTGATGGTGCCCAACTATGCACCTGCCGCCTTTATTCCTGTGCGCGGCGAAGGTTCGCGCGTATGGGACCAGGCGGGTCGCGAGCTGATCGACTTTGCCGGCGGCATCGCGGTCAACGTATTGGGCCACGCCCACCCGGCGCTGGTCGGCGCACTGACCGAACAGGCCAACAAGCTGTGGCACGTGTCCAACGTCTTCACCAATGAGCCGGCCCTGCGCCTGGCGCATAAGCTGATCGACGCCACGTTTGCCGAGCGTGTGTTCTTCTGCAACTCCGGCGCCGAAGCCAACGAGGCCGCGTTCAAGCTGGCCCGTCGCGTGGCGTTCGACCGCTTTGGTACCGAGAAGTACGAGATCATCGCCGCGCTGAACAGCTTCCACGGCCGTACCCTGTTCACCGTCAACGTCGGTGGCCAGTCGAAGTACTCCGATGGTTTCGGGCCTAAAATCACCGGCATCACCCACGTCCCTTATAACGACCTGCAAGCGCTGAAAGCCGCCGTGTCGGACAAGACCTGCGCCGTGGTGCTGGAGCCGATCCAGGGCGAAGGCGGCGTGCTGCCGGCCGAACTGGCCTACCTGCAAGGTGCCCGCGAGCTGTGCGACGCCAACAACGCGCTGCTGGTGTTCGACGAAGTGCAAACCGGCATGGGTCGCAGCGGCCACCTGTTTGCCTACCAGCATTACGGCGTGGTGCCGGATATCCTCACCAGCGCCAAGAGCCTGGGCGGCGGTTTCCCGATCGCGGCGATGCTCACCACTGAAGCGCTGGCCAAGCACCTGGTGGTCGGCACCCACGGCACCACCTACGGCGGCAACCCGCTGGCGTGCGCGGTGGCTGAAGCTGTGATCGACGTGATCAACACCCCCGAGGTGCTGGCCGGCGTCAACGCCAAGCACGACCAGTTCAAGGCGCGCCTGGAGCAGATCGGCAAGCAATACGGCATCTTCACCGAAGTGCGTGGCATGGGCCTGCTGATCGGTTGCGTGCTGAGCGACGCGTTCAAAGGCCGTGCCAAGGACGTGTTCAACGCAGCCGAAAAAGAAAACCTGATGATCCTGCAAGCCGGCCCGGACGTGGTGCGTTTTGCGCCGAGTCTGGTGGTGGAAGAGGCGGATATCCAGGAAGGTCTGGACCGTTTTGAGCGTGCCGTGAAGACCCTGACCCAAGCCTGATCGGCTAGCCGGGATCAAATGTGGGAGGGGGCTTGCCCCCGATAGCGGTGGATCAGTCACCTGATTTATCAACTGACAGACTGCGATCGGGGGCAAGCCCCCTCCCACATTGGAATGTGCTCTACAAGGGGATAGGTGTTGTTTTGAGGCCTGTCCGGTATTTTTTCCTATGAGTTTTCGAGTTAAGGAGTGACACCATGCTGGTGATGCGCCCCGCGCAAATGGCTGATCTGGGCGAGGTACAGCGTCTGGCTGCGGACAGCCCGATTGGTGTCACCTCCTTGCCGGATGATGTGGAACGCCTGAGCGACAAGATCGCCGCCAGCGAAGCGTCCTTCGCGGCCGAGGTCAGTTTCAACGGTGAAGAAAGCTATTTCTTCGTGCTCGAAGACACCGAGACCGGCAAGCTCGCCGGCTGCTCGGCCATCGTCGCCTCGGCGGGTTACTCGGAGCCGTTCTACAGCTTCCGTAACGAAACCTTCGTGCACGCTTCCCGCGAACTGAAGATCCACAACAAGATTCACGTGCTTTCCCAGTGCCACGACCTCACCGGCAACAGCCTGCTCACCAGTTTCTACGTGGTGCCCGAGCTGGTCGGGTCGCCATGGTCGGAGCTCAATTCCCGTGGCCGCCTGCTGTTTGTCGCCGGCCACCCCGAGCGCTTTGCCGACTCGGTGGTAACCGAGATTGTCGGCTACAGCGACGAGAACGGTGATTCGCCGTTCTGGGACGCCATCGGTCGCAACTTCTTCGACCTCAATTACGCCGCCGCCGAGCGCCTGTGTGGGCTGAAAAGCCGCACCTTCCTCGCCGAGCTGATGCCGCATTACCCGATCTACGTGCCGCTGCTGCCGGACGAAGCCCAAGAGGCGATGGGCCAGGTGCACCCGCGTGCGCAGATCACCTTCGACATCCTCATGCGCGAAGGCTTCGAGACCGACCATTACATCGACATCTTCGACGGTGGCCCGACGCTGCACGCACGGGTCTCGGGCATTCGCTCGATTGCCCAGAGCCGCGTGGTGCCGGTGAAGATCGGCGAGATGATCAAAGGGGCAGGGCGCCAGTACCTGGTCAGCAATGGCCAGTTGCAGGATTACCGCGCGGTGATGCTGGAACTGGACTACGCGCCGGGTAAACCGGTAACCCTGGACCTGGCCGCCGCCGAAGCGCTGGGTGTAGGCGAAGGCGCAAGCGTGCGTTTGGTAGCGGTTTAAAGAATTGAGTGTCGCGGGTGGCTGCAAGGCGGCCCGTCTGAGGAGATAGCATGATCGTTCGTCCCGTACGCAGCAGCGATTTACCGGCCCTGATTGATCTGGCGCGCAGCACCGGCACCGGCCTCACCACCTTGCCGGCCAACGAAGAGCGCCTGACTCACCGGGTTGGCTGGGCCGAAAAAACCTTTCGCGGCGACGCCGGGCGCGGGGATGCCGACTACCTGTTCGTGCTGGAAAACGACGAGGGCCGCGTGGTGGGCATTTCCGCCATCGCCGGCGCCGTTGGCCTGCGCGAGCCCTGGTACAACTTCCGGGTTGGGCTGACCGTCAGCGCCTCCCAGGAGCTGAATATCTACCGCGAGATTCCGACGCTGTTTTTGGCCAACGACCTCACCGGCAATTCCGAGCTGTGTTCGTTGTTCCTGCACGCCGATTACCGCACCGGCCTCAACGGCCGCATGCTGGCCAAGGCGCGCATGCTGTTTATCGCCGAGTTCCCGCAGCTGTTCGGCAACAAGATCATTGCCGAGATGCGCGGCGTGTCCAACGAGGCCGGGCGTTCGCCGTTCTGGGAAAGCCTGGGCCGGCACTTCTTCAAGATGGAGTTCAGCCAGGCCGACTACCTCACGGGTGTGGGCAACAAGGCGTTTATCGCCGAGCTGATGCCGAAATTTCCGTTGTACAGCTGCTTCCTGTCCGAGGACGCGCGCAACGTGATCGGCAAGGTTCACCCCGACACCGAGCCGGCGCTGAGCATGCTCAAGAGCGAAGGCTTCAGCTACCAGGGTTATGTCGACATCTTCGACGCCGGCCCGGCGGTAGAGTGTGAAACCAGCAAGATCCGTGCGGTGCGTGACAGCCAGTCGCTGGTGTTGGCCATCGGCACACCGGGGGACGACGCCACGCCGTTCCTGATCCATAACCGCAAGCGCGAAGACTGCCGCATCACTGCCGCGCCGGCCCGACTGGCGGCAGGCACTCTGGTGGTCGATCCACAGACCGCCAAGCGCCTGCAACTGGTGGTCGGTGATCAAGTGCGTGCCGTACCGTTGTCTGCTGCCCGGGAGTCGAAATAATGAATTCGCTGTATATCGCAGGTAGCTGGCTGGCTGGCCAGGGTGAACTGTTTGAATCGCGCAACCCGGTGACCCAGCAGGTGTTGTGGGCCGGCAATGGCGCCACTGTCGAGCAGGTCGAGTCCGCCGTGCAGGCTGCGCGTCAGGCGTTTCCGGACTGGGCCCGACGCCCGCTCGAGGAACGCATCAGCGTGCTGGAAACCTTTGCCAACACCCTGAAAAGCCGCGCCGACGAAATCGCCCGTTGCATTGGTGAGGAAACCGGTAAGCCACTGTGGGAATCGGCTACCGAAGTCACCAGCATGGCCAACAAGATTGCCATCTCGGTGCAAAGCTACCGTGAGCGTACCGGCGAAAAGAGCGGCCCACTGGGCGACGCCACTGCCGTGCTGCGCCACAAGCCCCACGGGGTGGTGGCGGTGTTTGGCCCGTACAACTTCCCTGGCCATTTGCCCAACGGGCATATTGTCCCGGCCTTGTTGGCGGGGAACACCGTGCTGTTCAAGCCGAGCGAGCTGACCCCCAAAGTCGCCGAGCTGACCGTGCAATGCTGGATCGAAGCCGGTTTGCCGGCGGGCGTGCTGAACCTGCTGCAAGGCGCGCGGGAAACCGGTATCGCGCTGGCGGCCAACCCGGGCATCGATGGCTTGTTCTTTACCGGCTCCAGCCGTACCGGCAATCACCTGCACCAGCAGTTCTCGGGGCGCCCGGACAAGATCCTGGCCCTGGAAATGGGCGGCAACAACCCGCTGGTCGTGGACGAAGTGGCCGACGTGGATGCGGCGGTCTACACCATTATTCAATCGGCGTTTATCTCGGCCGGCCAGCGCTGCACCTGTGCCCGTCGCCTGCTGGTGCCGGAAGGCGCCTGGGGTGATGCGCTGCTCGCGCGTCTGGTGGCGGTGAGCGCGACGATTGCAGTGGGTCCATTCGACCAGCAACCGGCGCCGTTCATGGGCTCGGTGATTTCCCTGGCGGCGGCCAAAGCCTTGATGGACGCCCAGGAACTGATGCTGGCCAATGGCGCGGTGGCGCTGCTGGAAATGACTCAACCCCAGGACCAGGCCGCACTGCTGACCCCGGGCATCATCGACGTGACCGGCGTGACCGAGCGCGAAGACGAAGAACTGTTCGGCCCGCTGCTGCAAGTGATCCGCTACGCTGATTTTGCCGGCGCGATTGCCGAGGCCAACAACACTCAATATGGCCTGGCCGCCGGCTTGCTGTCGGACTCCGAAGCGCGTTTCCAGCAGTTCTGGCTGGAAAGCCGCGCCGGCATCGTCAACTGGAACAAACAGCTGACCGGCGCCGCCAGCACCGCGCCATTTGGCGGGGTAGGGGCCTCGGGCAACCATCGCGCGAGTGCGTATTACGCGGCGGATTATTGTGCGTATCCGGTGGCCTCGCTGGAAACCCCGAGCCTGGTGGTTCCGGCCACACTGACGCCCGGTATTACGCTGAAGTGAAGGTGACAGTGATTTAATCTGGGAGGGGCGGTGCGACGATTCGACTTGCCCCCGATGGCGCTGTGTCAGTCACCTATTGATTAACTGGCAGACTGCTATCGGAGGCAAGCCTCCTCCCACATTGGATTTGTGGTGTGTTGCAGACTTTTGAAGCCTATAAAAACAGATGTTCGTGGAGCCTCGCCGATGAAATCCTATGAAGTCAATTTTGACGGTCTAGTGGGGCCGACCCATAACTACGGCGGTTTGTCCTTCGGCAACGTCGCGTCCCAGAGCAACAGCCAGCAGCATTCCAACCCCAAGGAAGCGGCGTTGCAGGGCCTGCAGAAAATGAAGGCCCTGATGGATATGGGCTTTGTGCAAGGCGTATTGGCGCCCCAGGAACGTCCTGATGTAGCGGCCTTGCGCAGCCTCGGTTTCAGCGGCAGTGATGCCCAAGTCATCCAGCAAGCCGCCAAGCAGGCCATGCCTTTGCTGGTCGCCAGCTGCTCGGCATCGAGCATGTGGGTGGCCAACGCCGCCACTGTCAGCCCGAGCGCCGACACCTTTGACGGCCGCGTGCACTTCACCGCCGCCAACCTCAACTGCAAATACCACCGCAGCATCGAACACCCGACCACCAGCCGCGTGCTGGGGGCGATGTTCGCCGACGACAAACACTTTGCCCACCACGCCGCGTTGCCGGCGGTGGCGCAGTTCGGCGACGAAGGCGCGGCCAACCACACGCGTTTCTGCCGTGAGTACGGTGAGGCGGGCGTGGAGTTTTTCGTGTTCGGCCGCAGCGCGTTCGACCCGCGTTACGCCGCGCCGCAGAAATACCCGGCGCGCCAGACCCTCGAAGCCTCCCAGGCCGTCGCGCGCCTGCACGGTTTGAAGGACGACGGCGTGGTCTACGCCCAGCAGAACCCGGCAGTGATCGATGCCGGTGTGTTCCACAACGACGTCATCGCCGTGGGCAATGGCGAGGTGCTGTTCTATCACGAAGACGCTTTCCTCCATACCGAGCAGATGCTCGGCGAGCTGCAGGCCAAGTTGGGCAAGCTGGGCGGTAATTTCCAGTCGGTGTGCGTGCCGCGCGCCCAGGTCAGTGTCGAAGACGCGGTGCGTTCCTACCTGTTCAACAGCCAGTTGCTGACGCGCCCTGACGGCTCGATGCTGCTGATCGTGCCGGAAGAATGCCGCGCCAATGAGCGCGTGTGGCAGTACCTGCAAAACCTCACGGCTGCCGGTGGGTTGATCCGCGAAGTGAAAGTCTTCGACCTCAAGCAAAGCATGCAGAACGGCGGCGGCCCGGCGTGCCTGCGCCTGCGTGTTGCCTTGAACGAAACCGAGCTGGCGGCGGTAAACCCAGGCGTTATCATGACCGCGCCGTTGTACGACACCTTGACCCAGTGGGTCGACAAGCACTACCGCGACAGCCTGCGCGAAACCGACCTGGCTGACCCGCAATTGTTGCTGGAGTGCCGGACGGCATTGGATGAACTGACGCAAATCCTTAAACTGGGCTCGGTTTATCCTTTCCAGATTAATTAACGCCATACGGCTGAGAGTTATTTTATGACCACCGACACCCTGAAACTGATTCTTGAAGACACCGACGGCACCCAGCTGGAAACTTCCTGCACCCGCGTCGCCGTGGTCTGGCAGGGCAAGGAAATCTGGATCCAGCACGACGGCCGTGGCCAATTGCTGATCGGCGTGGACGTGGAAGAAGGCGACGCCGAGTACGCCAACCTGCTGATGCGCCCATTGGCCACCAACCTGATGAGCCTGCAACTGGAAATGGAACCGGCCGACGTTGAAGGTGACGACGACGATCACGTCCACGGCCCAGGCTGCAACCACTAAGGAAGCTGCTTATGCTCGCCCTCGGCAAACTGCTTGAACTGACCCTCGCCGGTCGTGAACCGGCGCAAAAAATTCAACTGACTGTCGACGGCGTGCAGATGCGCTGGCTCAGCGAGGGCGCGCTGGAAGTGCGCCCGCCGCAGGCCTTGGACAACGGCAGCGACCTGCTGCTGTCGTCCGGCATCCATGGCAACGAAACCGCGCCGATCGAACTGCTCGACCGCCTGTTGCATGGCATTGCCCGTGGGGAGATCAAACCCCGCGCCCGAATTCTGTTCCTGTTCGGTAACCCCGAGGCCATGCGCCGCGGCGAGCGTTACCTTGAGCTGGACGTCAACCGGCTGTTCAACGGCCGGCATGAACAAAACATCGGCCCCGAAGCCATGCGCGCCGCCGAGCTTGAGCAACTGGCACGCAGCTTCTTCAGCCAGCCCGACCGTTCGCGTCTGCATTACGACCTGCACACCGCCATTCGCGGCTCGAAGATCGAGCAGTTTGCCTTGTACCCGTGGAAAGAAGGGCGCCAGCACTCACGCCACGAACTGGCACGCCTGAACGCCGCCGGCATGCAGGCCGTGCTGCTGCAGAACAAAACCTCGATTACTTTCACCGCGTTTACCTACGAGCAACTGCAGGCCGAAGCCTTCACGTTGGAGCTGGGCAAGGCGCGGCCGTTCGGGCAGAACCAGGGCGTGGACGTGTCCCGCCTGGAAACCCGCCTCAAGCAGATCATCGAGGGCAGCGAGCCGGCCACCGAGAGCCTGGAAGGCTTGCAACTGTTTGCCGTGTCCCGTGAAGTCATCAAGCACAGCGATGCCTTCCTGATGCACCTGCCGGCAGACGTGGAAAACTTCTCGCCGTTGGCGCAGGGCTATCTGCTGGCCGAAGATGTGGCCAAGACCCGCTGGGTGATCGAGGAGGAGGGCGCGCGCATCATCTTCCCCAACCCGAAGGTGAAGAATGGCTTACGGGCCGGGATACTGATTGTGCCAACCACGGACGCTGGCCTGGCATAGACCCCGAGATTCACACGGTCAAATGTGGGAGGGGGCTTGCCCCCGATAGCAGTGTGTCAGCCAGCTTATCTGTAGCTGACACACCGCTATCGGGGGCAAGCCCCCTCCCACATTGGTTTTGAGTTGTTGCTTAGACCGCTACCGCGCGTGGCTCGCTGCGGCGGATCGCGCGGACTTTGTGCAGGGTGTCGGCGCAGGTGCGCGCAGCTTCCTGGCCCTTGTGCACAAAGTGGTCATGGAAGAACGCATGGTGCTCGCTGCCGGCGTGGAAGTGGTGCGGGGTCAGGGACACCGAGAACACCGGTACTTCAGTTTCCAGCTGCACCTGCATCAGGCCGCTGACCACCGATTGGGCGACGAATTCGTGACGGTAGATGCCGCCGTCCACCACCAGCGCGGCAGCGACGATACCGGCGTAACGGCCGGTCTTGGCCAGCAGTTTGGCGTGCAGGGGCATTTCAAAGGCGCCGCCGACTTCGAAGAAATCGATGTCCGATTCCTGGTAGCCCTGGGCGAGCATTTCGGCGAGGAAGCCTTTGCGGGATTGGTCGACAATATCCTTGTGCCAGCAGGCCTGGATAAACGCGACGCGCTCGCCGTGGTGGTTTTTGCTTTTGCTGTCGATTGCGGTGGGTTGCATGTTCTGACTCCTGTTTAAGAAAAAAACAGGGCGTTATGAATCGAATGGGATTTAAGGGTACGCAAACACACGGGGTGTGCGGCCCTTAGGTGCCAATCCCGTTCTCTCTTCATCCGGACTATGACCGTCGGCCCCGGGATCACACCGGGTCTGCTGACCTTGTCGCCGTCCTGCGTGAGCAGTTCGAGGCGCCAAGCGCTCGCGGGCTATACACATTGCGTGCAATTACCGCCGGTGGGGAATTGCACCCCGCCCTGAGAACGTTGCCGCCAGAACCCTGGCGGCGGAGAGTTTTTAACATGGTTTTTCAAAAACTGCACGAGCGCCGTATCGATAACCTATATCGGTTTGTTTGGTTGGTATTCGATTGAATGCAGGTGGGGCTTGATATTCCGCGGGTTTGCCCGCAGTAATCGTTTATACGCCAACAATGATTAAAGGCCCCCCGCATGACCGCCATAGACCTGCGCAGCGACACCGTGACCCAACCCACCCCCGGCATGCTCGACGCCATGGCCACTGCCGCCAGCGGCGATGACGTCTACGGCGAAGACCCCAGCGTTAACCACCTGGAGGCCGAACTGGCCAAGCGCCTGGGGTTCGCCGCGGCGTTGTTCGTGCCCACCGGCACCATGAGCAACCTTCTGGCGTTGATGGCTCACTGTGAGCGGGGCGAGGAATACATCGTCGGCCAGCAGGCCCACACCTACAAATACGAAGGTGGCGGGGCGGCGGTGCTGGGCTCGATCCAGCCGCAGCCGCTGGAAGTGCAGGCGGACGGTTCGCTCGACCTGAATCAAGTGCTTGAGGCGATCAAGCCGGATGATTTCCACTTCGCCCGCACCCGCTTGCTCGCGTTGGAAAACACCATGCAGGGCAAGGTGCTGCCATTGGACTACCTGGCCAAGGCGCGCGCGTTTACCCGTGAGCATGGCCTGGCCCTGCACTTGGACGGCGCGCGGCTCTACAACGCTGCAGTCAAGCTGGGGGTGGATGCGCGGGAGATTGCCCAGCATTTCGATTCGGTGTCGGTGTGCCTGTCCAAGGGCCTCGGCGCGCCGATCGGCTCGGTGCTGTGCGGCTCCAAGGCGTTGATCGCCAAGGCGCGGCGTTTGCGCAAGATGGTCGGCGGCGGTATGCGCCAGGCCGGCTCGCTGGCGGCGGCGGGGCTGTATGCGCTGGATCACCAGGTGCAGCGCCTGGCCGACGACCACGCCAACGCTCAATGGCTGGGCGATGAATTGCGCAAGGCCGGCTACAGCGTGGAGCCAATGCAGACCAACATGGTCTACGTGCAGGTCGGCGACCGGGCCCAGGCCTTGAAGGCCTTTGCCGCCGAACGCGGGATCAAGCTGAGCGCCGCGCCACGCCTGCGCATGGTCACGCATTTGGATGTGAGCCGTGCGCAGATCGAGCAAGTCGTGCAGACATTCGTCGACTTTTCCCGAAAATGACCGTGCAGACCGTCTAATTGACTGTCTCTATCGCATAAACACGCTGTACCACCGGCAAAGGGCCGATATAATGCGGCCCTTTGCCGTCGCTCCGTCTGATGATGT
This sequence comes from Pseudomonas sp. AC463, assembly GCF_979253585.1. NCBI lineage: Bacteria > Pseudomonadati > Pseudomonadota > Gammaproteobacteria > Pseudomonadales > Pseudomonadaceae > Pseudomonas > Pseudomonas sp. AC463. The sequence goes on from NZ_CEEDDZ010000002.1 coordinate 82,069, forward strand.
TGCGCACTGGCCTTTGGCCGCAGCCTCCGTGGAAGAACCTAATGAAAAGCGCAGAAATCCGTGAAGCCTTCCTTCGCTTCTTCGAGGAGCAAGGGCACACCCGTGTCGCCTCCAGCTCCTTGATCCCGGGCAATGACCCAACCCTGCTGTTCACTAACGCGGGCATGAACCAGTTCAAGGACTGCTTCCTGGGCCAGGAAAAGCGCGCGTACACCCGCGCCACCAGCAGCCAGAAGTGCGTACGCGCCGGCGGTAAGAACAGCGACCTGGAAAACGTCGGTTACACCGCACGCCACCACACCTTCTTCGAAATGCTGGGTAACTTCAGCTTCGGTGACTATTTCAAGAAAGACGCGATTACCTTCGCCTGGACCTTCCTGACCGGCGTGTTGAAGCTGCCGAAGGAAAAACTCTGGGTCACCGTCTATGCGACGGACGACGAAGCGTATGACATCTGGACCCAACAAATCGGTGTGCCCGCCGAGCGCATGATCCGCATCGGCGACAACAAGGGCGCGCCGTACGCCTCCGACAACTTCTGGACCATGGGCGATACCGGCCCGTGCGGCCCGTGCACCGAAATTTTCTACGATCACGGCGCCGACATCTGGGGTGGCCCGCCGGGCTCGCCGGAAGAAGACGGCGACCGTTACATCGAGATCTGGAACAACGTGTTCATGCAGTTCAACCGCACCGCCGACGGCGTGTTGCATCCGCTGCCGGCGCCGTCGGTGGATACCGGCATGGGCCTGGAGCGGATCAGTGCGGTGATGCAGCACGTGCACTCCAACTACGAAATCGACCTGTTCACCAACCTGCTGAGCGCCTCGGCGGCGGCCATTGGCTGCGCCAATGAAAGCCAGTCTTCGCTCAAGGTGGTGTCGGACCACATCCGTGCCTGCGGCTTCCTGATTGCCGACGGCGTACTGCCGTCCAACGAAGGCCGTGGCTACGTGCTGCGTCGCATCATCCGTCGCGCCTGCCGTCACGGTAACAAGCTGGGCGCCACCGGCAGCTTTTTCTACAAGATTGTGGCCGCACTGGTTGCCGAGATGGGCGAAGCCTTCCCGGAACTCAAGCAGCAGCAAGGCAACATCGAGCGCGTGCTCAAGGCCGAGGAGGAGCAATTCTCCAAGACCCTGGAACACGGCCTGAAGATTCTGGAGCAGGACCTGGCCGAACTTAAAGGCACCGTGGTGCCGGGTGATGTGGTGTTCAAGCTGTACGACACCTACGGCTTCCCGATGGACCTGACCGCCGACATCGCCCGTGAGCGTGAGCTCACCATCGATGAGGCCGGTTTCGAACGTGAGATGGAAGCCCAGCGCGTGCGTGCGCGTTCCGCCAGCTCCTTTGGCCTGGACTACAACACCCTGGTCAAGGTCGACGTACCGACCGAATTCATTGGTTACAGTGCCACCGTGGGCTCGGCCAAGATCGTCGCCCTCTATAAAGACGGCAAGTCGGTCGACGTGTTGAACGAAGGCGACGAGGCGGTTGTGGTCCTGGACCAGACGCCGTTCTACGCCGAGTCCGGTGGCCAGATCGGCGACTGTGGCTTCCTGAGCTCGACCTCCGGCCGTTTTGAAGTGCGCGACACCACCAAGACCGGCGGCGCGTTCCTGCACCACGGTGTGCTGGTGCTGGGCAACCTGACCGTCGGTGCGCCGGTTGACACCCAGGTCGATGCCGACGTGCGTAACGCGACTGCGCTGAACCACTCGGCCACGCACTTGCTGCACGCTGCGCTGCGTCAGGTACTCGGCGAGCACGTCCAGCAGAAGGGTTCGTTGGTCGACAGCCAGCGCCTGCGTTTCGACTTCAGCCACTTTGAAGCGATCAAGCCTGCGCAGATCAAGGCCCTGGAAGATATCGTCAACGCCGAAATCCGCAAGAACACCCCGGTGCAAACCGAAGAAACCGACATCGAGACCGCCAAGGCCAAGGGCGCCATGGCGCTGTTCGGCGAGAAGTACGGTGACAGCGTGCGCGTGCTGAGCATGGGTGGCGATTTCTCGGTAGAACTGTGTGGCGGTATCCACGCCAACCGTACCGGCGACATTGCCCTGCTGAAGATCATCAGCGAAGGTGGCGTGGCCTCCGGTGTGCGCCGTATCGAGGCAGTGACCGGTGCTGCGGCCCTGGACTACCTCAATGCAGCCGAAGAACAACTCAAGGAAGCGGCCAGCCTGGTCAAGGGCAGCCGCGACAACCTGATCGACAAGCTGTCCGCTGTGCTGGAGCGCAACCGCGCGCTGGAGAAACAGTTGGAGCAGTTGCAAGCCAAGGCAGCCAGCGCGGCAGGCGACGATCTGTCGGCTGCTGCGGTGGACGTCAAGGACGTGAAAGTCCTGGCCGCACGCCTGGACGGTCAGGACGGCAAGGCGCTGTTGGCCCTGGTCGATCAGTTGAAGAACAAGCTCGGCCGCGCAGTGATCCTGCTCGGCAGTGTCCATGAGGATAAGGTCGTTCTGGTTGCCGGTGTAACCAAGGACCTGACTGGCCAACTCAAGGCCGGTGATTTGATGAAGCAAGCCGCCGCGGCAGTGGGCGGGAAGGGCGGTGGTCGTCCGGACATGGCACAAGGCGGTGGTGTAGACGCCGGTGCCCTGGACGCGGCCCTGGCCCTGACCGTACCGTTTGTCGAGGCGGGCATTTAAGGCGCTGTGGATGAGCCCATGGTCTAGTCATGGGCTCGCCTGGCTGCTTGAAGATTTGTTTATTGGGCGCCCCTTTACGGGCTGAGGCGGCTTAGAAATGGCTTTGATCGTACAGAAATTTGGAGGCACCTCGGTCGGCTCTGTCGAAAGAATCGAGCAGGTGGCCGACAAGGTTAAGAAATTCCGCGATGCCGGCGACGACCTGGTGGTGGTGCTGTCGGCCATGAGCGGCGAGACCAATCGCCTGATCGATCTGGCCAAGGCAATCAGTGGCGACCAGCAACCGCTGCCGCGTGAGCTGGATGTGATTGTGTCCACCGGCGAGCAGGTGACCATTGCCCTGTTGGCCATGGCCCTGAACAAGCGTGGCGTGCCGGCCGTGTCCTACACTGGTAGCCAGGTGCGCATCCTGACTGACAGTGCGCATACCAAGGCGCGCATCCTGCAGATCGATGATCAGAAAATCCGCACAGATCTGAAAGCCGGTCGCGTGGTAGTTGTAGCAGGGTTCCAGGGTGTGGACGAGCAGGGCAACATCACGACCCTCGGGCGTGGCGGTTCGGACACCACCGGCGTGGCGCTGGCAGCGGCTCTCAAGGCCGATGAATGCCAGATCTATACCGACGTGGACGGCGTGTACACCACCGACCCGCGTGTGGTGTCTGTGGCTCAGCGCCTGGACAAGATCACCTTCGAAGAGATGCTGGAAATGGCCAGCCTCGGTTCCAAGGTGTTGCAGATCCGCGCGGTGGAGTTCGCCGGCAAGTACAACGTTCCGCTGCGCGTATTGCACAGCTTCAAAGAGGGTCCGGGCACCCTCATTACTATTGATGAAGAGGAATCCATGGAACAGCCGATCATTTCCGGCATCGCTTTCAACCGCGATGAAGCCAAGCTGACGATCCGTGGCGTGCCAGACACCCCGGGCGTGGCGTTCAAGATCCTGGGCCCTATCAGCGGCGCGAACATTGAAGTCGACATGATCGTGCAGAACGTTTCGCACGATAACACCACCGATTTCACCTTCACCGTGCACCGCAACGAGTACGATGCAGCCGAACGTATCCTGCAGAACACCGCGAGCGAGATTGGCGCCCGTGAAGTGGTCGGCGATACCAAAATTGCCAAGGTGTCGATCGTGGGTGTGGGCATGCGTTCCCATGCCGGCGTTGCCAGCCGCATGTTCGAGGCGCTGGCCAAGGAAAGCATCAACATCCAGATGATCTCCACCTCGGAAATCAAAGTCTCGGTGGTGATCGAAGAGAAGTACCTGGAACTGGCTGTACGCGCGCTGCACACCGCTTTTGAGCTGGACGCTCCGGCCCGACAGGGCGAGTGATAGCAATGCCAGGAAGGCGCGGTTTACCGCGCCTTTCATTTTTTGTAGGGCGCATGGTCTTTTACGTGTGCTCGACAATACTTAGGCCGTTAGGGCTATGGCCGTCAGGTCGTAGGTCGAGCGCCTTTTTTTTGCAGACTGTTGTTCCTGAACTGAAATGCGTGAGGAGAAAGGTATGCTGATTCTGACTCGTCGGTGCGCAGAAAGCCTGATTATCGGTGATGGCGAAATCACCGTGACCGTGCTCGGCGTCAAAGGCAATCAAGTACGTATCGGGGTTAACGCTCCGAAAGAGGTAGCGGTCCACCGCGAGGAAATCTACCTGCGGATCAAGAAAGAGAAGGACGAAGAACCAAGCCTTTAATTTTTATCGTTTTTTATGTTTGCAAACGGGGATGAACGTGGTTAATATACGCCCCGTGTTGCGGAGAGCTGGCCGAGTGGCCGAAGGCGCTCCCCTGCTAAGGGAGTACACCTCAAAAGGGTGTCGGGGGTTCGAATCCCCCGTTCTCCGCCATTATTTGCTTAGTACGTTGCAATCTGGTTTTTTCGCTAAGTTGTTGAAATTAAACGAAAAAATAGCTTTACATAGAGATTGAACGGCCTATAATGCGCGGCAACAAATG